>NZ_JBGSXF010000215.1:0-8994 GCF_041751555.1 Persicitalea sp.
CTTGCAAGGCGACCTAAACCTTGCAAAATACGATAAAGCATGATGTGTTCAATCGGCTTTATACAAAAAGTATTGAACGCCTGGGTGTTTTTATCAATTAGCCTTCTCGAACCACCGCCCCACATTCTCCTCTGCAAACCCCAAACTTGACGTCATGCCCTTGCCGCCGATACCCGTCACGATTTGCAGCCGGGGCTCGACCTCTTTTTCAAAAATCTCGTCGGGGTGTTGGGCGTAGTACCCCGCCCAAGTGCGGGCGATGCCGCGCACCGGGAAGTTGACAATGCGCTCGGCTTCATCGAGAATCAGTTCGTTGATGTAGTTTTTTACGTCAAAACCTAGTTCGTGGACTTGCGTTGCCGGGGCGTACTCGTGTGAGTCGCCGATGATGATGGAGCCATCGTTCGCTTGCTTAAATAGAATGTGGATACCCCACTTTTTGAGTTCAACGTAATGAGCCGGAACGCTCAGTTTCATGAAAGACGGACATTCTTCAAAAGCTTCGTAGCGACGGAGCGTCAGTCCGGTCAGCACGTTGGTAGCCATCTTGATTTGGGGCAATGGGTAGGTTTGCAGCATTTGCAATTTGCTCACTACCAAACCACTTTGCGCGAAAATTTCGGGAAAGAGCAAATTAAAATCGCTACCACTGCACACAACTACCCGCTCGGCTTGCAGCGTCTCGTTCCGGCTAGTGCGAACCTCTATCAGGTCGCCCTTTGGCTCGCAGGCCACCACAGCGGAGTCGGACTGGTATTTGAGACCGTATTTTTGAACGCTGTAAGAAATCAGGCGATGCACCATTTTGTCCGGTTCCACGCTCACATCCTCTGGAAAAAAAATGCTTCCCTGGATGTAGAATTCATTCAGGTAGGGAAACCGAGCCAGTGTTTCTTCTGGTGACAGCAATTCGTTGGGGAAATCTTTTTGCGCAAAAATCACCGCTGATTCCTGAGCGATCTGCCACTCTTCCGCATCGGAAGCCACGTACACCGATCCCGCCGCCCGTACAGTGATGTCGAATTCCTGGTGTATTTCCTTGTAAAGCTCTACGCTCCGCCGCCCGTAGCCATGCCAGCGTCCCGACAAACCGGAAGGAACTACTTGCCCAAAATTGCGGACGGTGGCGCTTTGTGGACGGTTGTTTTTTTCCAATAAAGCCACCGTTTTGCCCAGGCGGGCGGCCATCAGAGCATGAGAAGTACCCAAGATGCCACCACCTACTACGATCAAATCAAAGGGTTTCATCAACTCGTTTCTTTTCAAGATTGGAATATTGAGACTTCGAGAACTCAGTGCGCTGAACTATTTAATCTGATACCGCCCAACGAGCGGATAATGATCAGAATAGGGGATTTCGTCTAAGGTTTTGAAGTCCAATAGTTCTAATTTTCCCTGGTCAAAAAATTGATTGTCGATCCTGATAAAGTAAGGAAGGCGGTTGTAGGTGAAGCCAAAGCCGTTGCCTTTCTCCTCGAAAGCGTTGTGCAGCCGTTTTCGCAGTCGCCCGTACACGTAGCTATACGGCGTTTCGTTAAAATCACCGCACACGATCACCGGATGGGGCGAATCAGCTATCCATTTTTCCAGCACCTGGGTTTCTTTACTCCGCTGGCTGAATCCGCGCCGCATCAGGCGAAAGGTTGCCCCCGTTTCGCGTTTCAGGCCATCGTATTGCCTTTGGGCCGCTACATCGGAAAGATTCAGGGTCATTGAATAGAGATGAACATCGATAATCCTGACAGTGGTATTGCGCCAAGCGATATCTACTTCGACCAAACCATTTTGGTTTGTAAAGGAAGTATCCCGACGCGCCACGATGGGAAATCTGGAAAAAACCGCCAGGCCATTGCGGTAGGGCGAATCGCCCTGATACTCGTTCAATTGAAAGGCTTCGTAGCGGTATCCGGCCTTACGAAGCAGACGGCGGAAGTCGAGTTCGGGGATATGGTCGTAGTGATAAAACTCCTGAAAGCACAGGACGTCGGCATCCTGCCCGGTCAGCCATTGCCGTGTGGCCCTGATCGTGAGCGTGTCCTCCTTCGCCCGAAAAGCGAACATATTGAACTTATATACGTTGTAGTTCAGTACTTTAAGTGTGTTTTCAGGGCGGGTGCCTGAAATGGTTTCATCCTGAGAAAAGCCAAACTGTACTGTACGGGCCAGGAAGGGATAGCCCAGTGCCAGTACGAAGAGTGTTGTTAACAATCGTTTTGGGGAAATCAAGGCCCAAACTACCAAAAAGACTACATGAAACACCAGCATGACGGGCAGCGAGAGCATGACGAACCCCGCCGCCCAGTGCGCGCTGGGTGTCCAGTACACGAGGGCATAGGCCAGAAGAGTATAGATGACCGCGATTTTATACAAAGACCAAAGCAGGCCGCTGACCAGACGCATAGAGAGGGATTAAGCCGCAAAAGTAAGACAACCTAGTGAATAAATCCGTGAGTGAGGTGTGTTTGTGGAAATTCTAAAATAGTATTATCTTTGCGGCACAATTTCGGTTCAATACTAAGGTTGAGGGGATTTTAAATCCCCTTTTTTGTTGTAATATGGTCACAAAAGAGCAAATTCAAGCGTTTCTGGAACCCTTGCTGGAAGATGGAAAATATTTCACCGTCGATATTCAGTTTAAGCCCGTGCGGGGAAGCCAGAAAGTGCTTATTATGCTGGATAGTGACGAGGGGATCACGATTCAGGAGTGTGCCGATGTCAGCCGCCAACTGGGCCAGGATATGGAAGCTGCGGAGGTATTGGACACTGCTTATACACTTGAAGTGTCGTCGCCTGGCTTGGATCAGCCTTTGCGGTTGCTTCGTCAGTTTCGCAAGAATATTGGCCGCAACCTGAAAGTGACGCTGAATAGTGGGGAGAGCTTGACCGGAACGTTGCTGGAAGCCAAAGAAAACAGCATTGTGCTACAACTACCGACCCCTAAGAAGAAGTTGAAAGTACCCTTGGATGAAGCATCGCTGCGACCCGAGTTGAATCTCGACGCCATCGCGAAAGCCATCGTTCAGGTGTCATTTAAGTAATTGGATTCACCTTAAATTGGTGTATTTCGAAAATCGAACTACCGATTTTTAATTATCAATAACTAATTATAATTTGTCCATTAAAAGTATGGATAGCTCCATTTTAATAGATTCGTTCGCTGATTTTGCCAGCACGAAAGCCATTGATCGTCCTACGATGATCAGTATTCTGGAAGAAGTATTCCGCACCATGATTCGTAAGAAGTACGGTACGGACGACAATTTTGACGTGATCATTAACCCCGAAAACGGTGACCTCGAGATGTGGCGTACCCGCGAAATCGTGGACGACGAATCAGAGGATATCTGGGATCATGACAAAATTCCGCTTTCGGAGGCCCAAAAGATCGAGGAAGACTTTGAAGTAGGTGAAGAGGTTGCCGAGGAGGTTAAGCTGGAAGAGTTCGGCCGCCGTCTTGTGCAGACTGCCCGGCAGACCTTGATTCAGAAGATCAAGGATCTTGAAAAGGAACTGCTTTACGAAAAGTACAAAGACCAGGTCGGGGAACTGATCACGGGCGAAGTGTATCAAACACTGCGCCATGAGCTGATCGTGCTGGACGAAGACGGCAACGAACTAACGATGCCGCGAAATGAACAGATTCCTAAAGATCGTTTCCGCAAAGGTGAAAGCGTAAAGGCAATCATCCATAAGGTGGAAATGAACAACGGCACGCCGCGCGTAATGCTTTCCCGTACTTCGCCAATGTTTCTGGAAAGGTTATTCGAAATTGAAATTCCTGAAATCTACGACGGCCTGATTTCGGTGCGCCGTATCGTGCGCGAACCCGGCGACCGCGCCAAGGTAGCCGTGGAATCGTACGACGACCGCATCGACCCGGTGGGTGCCTGCGTGGGCATGAAAGGTTCCCGTATCCACAGTATAGTGCGGGAGCTTAACAATGAGAACATCGACGTTATCAATTATACCGAGAACCTCGAACTACTCATCAGCCGTTCGCTCAGCCCGGCCAAGGTCACATCCATGCACATCGACCACGATGCCAAGCGCGTGTCGGTGTACCTGAAACCCGACCAAGTTTCGCTGGCTATCGGTAAGGGCGGACAAAACATTAAACTGGCCGGAAAGCTGGTAGGTATGGAAATTGATGTCTTCCGGGATGTTGAAGAATTGGCCGAAGAAGATGTGGATCTCTCGGAATTCGACGATGAAATAGAAGATTGGATGATCGTGGAATTCCGTAAAATTGGCCTCGATACCGCCCGGAGCGTGCTGGCCCTGAGTACGGAGGAACTCGTCCGTCGCACCGACCTGGAAGAAAATACCATCGAGGAAATCCTCGACATTTTGCGTAAGGAGTTTGAGTAAGAGTTAGGCAGTCATTTTTCTGCCCGCCCCCGTTCAGACAATGCTTGCTTATTTTAATTACCCATAGAAGAATAATTTTCGTTAATTGCTGAATATGGCAGAAGAAAAAATGATGCGCCTGAGCCAAGTGGCACGTATCCTGAACGTAGGAACTTCTACGATCGTGGATTATTTGTCCACTGAGGGCTTCAAGGTCGAGTCTAATCCCAATACCAAATTGAATGCGGCTCAGATTGACTCTTTGGCCAAAGAGTACGATTTGGATAAGCTGAAAAATTCGGGTGGGCGGAACAAACCAGCCGCCGAACCCGAACCTGAGAAGCAGGAGGACGAGCAGCCCAGTGACGTGGACGAGGTACTTTACTTCCGCACGCCACCCGCCCCGGTAGCCGAGAAGAAAGAGGAAAAGCCAAGCGAGGAAAAGCCCGTCGAGGAAAATCGTATGCCTGCTGAGGCCAAACTACCGGGTATCAAAGTGGTCGGTAAGATCGACCTCGATGGTCGCAGACCCGTGGCCAAGCATAAGCCCGAAGTGAAACCCACTCCGGTAACTAAGCAGGAGCCAGTAGCCCCCGAGCCTGTTGCGCCGAAACCTGAAGCCGAGGTCAAAGTTCCCGAAGTAAAAGAAGAGAAGCCTACTCCGCCCGCCGAGCCAGTGAAAGCAGCGGAGCCGGAGCCAACTCCTGTTGCCGAACCCGTTGCCGAGAAAGCCCCCGAGCCAGTAGTCGAGCAGCCAAAGGAAGTACAACCTGAGGAAGCAGCACCCGTTGCTGAAGAGAAAAAGAAACCGGAAGCCGAAGCGTCGGCTCCTGATGAGGTTAACGAAGAAGCAGAAGTCGACGAGGCGAGTGTGATTGAGGCCAAAGGCAAACAATTGCGCGGCCTGAAAGTAGTTGGCAAGATCGAACTCCCTTCCGAACGCTCCAAGAAGAAAGACGGCTCGGACAGTGACAGCGACAAAAAACGCAAACGCAAGCGAAAACGCATTCGCGATAATCGTGGCGAAGCGAAGCCCGTACCGGGAGCCGCTACCGGAACGCCCGTTCCTCGTTCCACCACGACTGCAAAAAGCACTACCAGTTCGGGTACCACCGCACGCGGGAAGTCTAGCCGACGAGGTGGACGCCGCGAGGAAGTTTCCGACAAAGAGGTTGCTGACAACATCAAGGCCACAATGGCCCGTATGGGTAGTGGCACCGTTACCCAACAGAGAGGCCGTGCCGCACGCAGCCGCCGCCGAGATCGCGCCGATCAGGACGACAGCAACTTTGATCAGGACGAAACAAAGGTACTGCGCGTGACCGAGTACATCTCGGCCAACGAACTGGCTTCCCTAATGGATGTCAGTGTGCAGGAAGTTATTTCGGTCTGCCTGAGCATGGGTATGTTCGTGTCTATCAACCAGCGTATCGACGCCGAAGCCATCACTTTTATTGCCGACGAATTTGGCTATGAAGTGGAATTTATTTCCGCTGAGGAGGAGATTCAAAACGAGGTAGTTGACATAATCGACGCACCCGAAGACATGGAGGAACGCGCCCCGATCGTCACGATCATGGGACACGTAGATCACGGCAAGACCTCGTTGCTTGACTACATACGTTCAGAAAACGTCGCCAGCGGTGAAGCGGGCGGTATTACGCAGCACATCGGGGCATATAGCGTCAATACGAAATCGGGCAAGCAGGTAACGTTCCTCGATACACCCGGTCATGAAGCCTTTACTGCCATGCGAGCACGCGGTGCAAAAGTTACCGACGTGGTTATCATCGTGATTGCGGCGGACGACAGCGTGATGCCCCAGACGCGCGAGGCGATCAACCACGCGCAGGTGGCGGGCGTTCCCATTGTTTTCGCGTTCAGTAAAGTTGATAAGCCCGGTGCCAATACCGAGAAAATACGGGAAGAACTTTCCCAAATGAACTACCTGGTTGAAGACTGGGGTGGTAAGTACCAATCACAGGAAATTTCTTCGAAGTCCGGTTTGGGTATCGACGACCTGTTGGAAAAAGTACTGCTGGAATCCGAACTTCTTGAACTGAAAGCCAATCCTGACCGTCGTGCGGTCGGAACGGTGGTGGAAGCTTCACTTGACAAAGGACGCGGCTACGTAACCACGATTTTGGTACAGGCTGGTACGCTGAAAGTGGGCGACATTATCCTTGCTGGTGCGCACCATGGCCGCGTGAAGGCCATGACCGACCATCTTGGAAAAAAACTGAGAAAAGCCGGGCCTTCCGATCCGGTGCAAGTACTGGGACTGAACGGAGCCCCCCAGTCGGGCGATAAGTTCAACGTTATGGAACAGGAACGCGACGCCCGTGAACTGGCCACAAAACGTGAGCAAATTCTGCGTGAGCAGACCATCCGTTCCCGCAAGCACATTACGCTGGAAGAGATTGGCCGACGCAAAGCCATTGGTTCTTTCAAAGAACTCAACCTGATTGTGAAAGGCGACGTAGACGGTTCAGTAGAAGCCCTTTCGGACTCTCTGCTGCAACTTTCAACTTCCGAGATTCAGGTCAACACCATTCACAAGGCGGTGGGACAGATATCAGAGTCAGACGTCAACCTGGCCATTGCTTCCGATGCCATCATCGTGGGCTTCCAGGTGCGACCTTCGCCGAGTGCCAAGCGCATGGCCGAGCAGGAGCAGATCGAAATCCGCCACTACTCGGTTATTTACCAGGCTATTGACGAGATCAAAGACGCCATGACGGGCATGTTGGCCCCTACGGTGGAGGAAATCGTGACCGGAAATATTCAGATTCGCGAAGTGTTCAAGATCAGTCGTATCGGTACTATCGCGGGTTGTTACGTGACAGACGGTTACGTGAAGCGCAATAACAAAATTCGTATCATTCGCGACGGTATTGTGATTCATACGGGTGAGATCGACTCACTGAAACGCTTCAAAGATGATGTTACTGAGGTGAAGTCTGGCTATGAATGTGGTCTGAATATCAAGAACTTCAACGACATTGAAGAAAACGACATCATTGAAAGCTTCGAACTCAAGGAGGTTAAGAGAACGCTTAAGGACAGTTAATTCCAGGCGCTGGATGTGCGCGCAGCTACAATTATTTTAACAATAAAAAAAGCAGGCTCTCGTGCCTGCTTTTTTTATTGCCATCTGAGTACAGCAATCGAGTTTCACATAAAACATTTCCGGGAAGGGCACAGTTTTTTACCTGTCAGTAATCTATAAATACTCATCAACAACAAAACCATGGATAACGATAGCAAATCAGAAGACACCCAGGACAACTCACTGGCTCACGCTCTGAAAGAAAAAAAGGAAGATAAACCGAAGACCTACGACCCGGATCGTTACCTGCCCACATCAACTAGTGAGCAACCTTATGAGCCAGAGAAACCCTTGGAGGAGAAAGATCCCAGTGATGGGTACAGTACCAATCCGGCACAGGGCAAAGAAGAAGCCTCGCTGCATTTGGCGGATGAGGACATGGACCGCCGCCTTGAAGATCCTGTGAAGGAAGCCGAGAACTTAAAGGAGAGTCTTGAAAAAAGTAAGAAAACTTCCGCCAGGGAAAGCGGGAAATAATTGATAACAGAAAGTCACATCAACCTCTTTTTTTAAATCAAAATATATTATGCAAGACAAAAAAGACGCCAAGCCAGAGAAGAAGTTCGTTCAAGACGAAGAAGCCAGCCAACGGATCGATGAGGAGCGTGTAGTTCAAACGCATTCCAACCTTGGATTGGTAGATGCTCGTCCGGGAGAAAGTACCTTCCAGACGGGTACCAAAAATCACAGTACCCAAATGGATCACGCCTTCGACGAGGTTCCCGAGCCCATCGCCGATGAAGTCGCGCTGGAAGACGACCTCTCAGATATAGTCACGATAAGTGAAGAAAATACGAACGTAGATGTTCCCAAGGAATAGCTGAGAGGGCTGGGTTATATATTTATTGGTAAGCTTCCATAATGTATTCGGCGGCTTTTCTGGCAGACAGTTCATGCGTTTCCCCTAGCACGAGGTGATAGGCGTATGGTACCCGCAGTAGTTTCAGTTTGTCGGCGAGTAGTTCACCCTGTCGGGGAGAAACTAGTTCGTCCGCTTCGCCATATACCAGGATGGTACGAGGCGATCGGGGTGTAGCCAAATAGAAGGGACTGTCGTCTTTGAAAATATCGATCGGCCCACCGTAGGAATAGCCCGTCAAGAGTTCTACTTTCGACCATAACGTTTTATCCAACCACGCCCGCAGTGACAATTCCGTAGGAGCAGACACCGCCACTATTGCACCAATCGTAGTGTCAGTCGATTTGTAAGCGTATGTAAGGGCGATATGACCGCCGGCACTAAATCCAGTCAATCGAAAACGGTCTTTTCTTATGTTGTACTTGTCGGCATTGTTTATCAAAAAATCTACTACATCGGCCAAATCTGCCAATTGCAATGAAAGTAGATTGTTTTTGCCACTGCTCACTCGGTAGTTAATATTGACGATGGCCAAATTCTTCCTTTGGTTTTTCAATATATCGACCGTCGGTTTAAGGAACGATTTGTCCCCACTCACCCAACCTCCACCGTGCAGCAATATAACCACCTCGGCACGTGAACTGTCCTCGGCTACGGGTAAATGCAAATCAAGAGTCAG
>NZ_JBGSXF010000216.1:0-3026 GCF_041751555.1 Persicitalea sp.
GCTCCTGTCTTTTCCCTGAACCAACAAAGTATACGTTCCCGGTCCGCCCGATGCCTGATAGGTGGCTCGCAGGCTATTGTCGTCGTCCAGCAGATAATTAATTTGCCCGGCCTCTATTTTTTTGAACTCGCAACTGTCGCAGGCTTTCAGATAAAATTCGATCAGACCGGAATCGAGGGCCAGCGGGTTTTCGTCTTTCAATAATACTTCCACCGTGGGGTTTGCGCCGACTCTGGCGTCGTTGGCGGGTATCGTCC
Source organism: Persicitalea sp. (assembly GCF_041751555.1). Classification (NCBI taxonomy): domain Bacteria; kingdom Pseudomonadati; phylum Bacteroidota; class Cytophagia; order Cytophagales; family Spirosomataceae; genus Persicitalea; species Persicitalea sp. The sequence goes on from NZ_JBGSXF010000216.1 coordinate 258, forward strand.
CGTTCACAGTCACCTGCATGACCGGGTTCAACCGATCAGGCCGGACGGAGGCCGGATAGACCACCGAGGCCGCTGCCCGATCCCAATCCAGTGCGAGCAATGCCAGGTTATTATCCCTCCGAAGCTCGTCCACTTCCTTTTTGTCATCCACTAGCACCTCTACCTCCGAAAGTGGGCCGCTGTTCAGGAATGTCAGATAGATGGTATCCCGAAGCGCAGGAGCACGAACGATATGCTGCGACACTACCGCAGAACCACTAAGAGGTGTTCTTTTGAGGCGAACACTTATCGTGCGGTTCGACTCCGACTTTCCCACATTGGCCAGCACTAGGCCCACCTGAATGGAATCTGCCTTCCCTAACGCCAGTGAGGGGTTTTTGCTTTGGACAAAAAGGCCCTTGGTATTTATCGAATAGTCGGGCTTGCTGATTCTGAACACCACAAAAGCCGGATCACCAAGAAGAATGAGTTGGTGGATGTTGGCGATATCGTAGGGGTCAGGCGAGCCAACCGCAATATCGTGACTCACTTTTTGTAAGACCTCGCCGATGGGCCGTCCGAGGGTGGCATCCTCCACAAACAACGCCTGATACAGTTTTGTCAGGTACTTGGCCGACGTAGGCGCATAGCTCCAGTAAGAATTGGAAAGTCCCCCGATTGCTCCCTTGTCGGTTGCCATAAGCCAATCCGTGGCCAGCGTTTCGTAACGGAAAAATACGTTACCTACTCCGCAGCCGTTGAAATACATGAAGGGGTATTTTCCTTTATTGTTCACTTGGGAGGCAGGAGAGGAGGCAAAGCCGATATTGAGATCAGGTACGGTGGGCGAAGCGTGTCCTATGAAAGTCACCAGGCCAAGGCCCGCATTCATTTGCTGGGAAATGTTCACATCTTCTACCGGTTCGGTAGTTCGCTTGACGAGCGTCTCCACCGAGCCTTTCAGGTACGCATCCTCGACCAGGGGTTCCATAGTGCCCAGGATCGTTCTGAGCCGGGAAATTTCTTCCACCGATTTGCCCCCGCTCATATGCAGTACTTTCTTAGTCGATAAATCAGCTTCTGCCCCTTCCACCTCTTTGATCTTGTCGAGGTAGGCTAGCACCTGTTGGTTGGTGGAAGCGCTCAGACGGCCCGTGCGGTAAGTTTCGCTGTCGGGCTGCCCTCCTCCCAGTCCCGCCGACAGCAGCACATCCGAACCCGGATACCCAAAGGTGGGTACGTAGTCGCGGTCAGCCCAGGTTTTCAGCACATCGGGAAAGCTTATGCCATTGCCGATCAGCAACAGGTACTTATCCTTTTTGCCAGCTTTTAGCTGGTAGTACAGAAAATTGCGGATACCCAGCGGCCCTCTTTCCCCGTAGTTAAACTGATCGTCAAGTTGCTTTGCATCGGCTACCAGCACGCCAAAACTGCCCCCGGCCGCCGACCGTCGGTACTCTGCGTAGGCTTGGGCAGAACTTTCCAGCAAACTATGGGTCACAATCACATAATCGAACCCGGTCGCATAGGGCTTGAAGGTTACTTCCTGGACTGACGCCGTTCTTAGGGGACGTTTTGAAGTATACAGCGTACGGCCCGTGGCCGTCCCGGGTACATTCATTTTCAATTGACCATTCTCATACGTACTTTCCAAATATCGGGGATTTTCCAAATCGGTAACATCGTACGCTCGGGAGGTAGCTCCCTCAGTATCGGTCAACGACTCTATTGCCACGGTCGATGCGTTGGATGGATTGGGAATCAGGTAGAAGTATTTCCCTGCCTGCCCTGCCAGCACAAAACGCTGCGGATAGGTTACTTCGTAGCGAGTCAATGAATAGAGTTCCAGCGAACTTTTGGATTCCGATTGCATAGCCAGCACGAACTGGTCATTAGCATTCAATTCGTTTTCGGCCACGATCCCCCGAACGCTGCGGTGGTCGAATCCAATGAATTGAAGGGTATCGAATTGGCGGGTTCCAACAAAAAATTTGAGCTGGTGATAGGTACTATATCGCCCGTTGACCAACGCTTTGATCCGAATGGGATAATCAGGATCACTCACCCGGTTGGTAAGCGGTACGACATGACTGGCCAGCGAATCCCCCCGAACTACTTTTCCCGTCCAGTTCTCTCCCCTCTCGTAGTAACTATGCTGTAAGTTCGGTACAAATCCGTTGTTGTTATTGAATGACCATTCTTCCTGATACTCTTTTACTTGCCGTTCCAGGTGAAATTTCTCCGGCTTGGCGGCGGTATTGATGAAAGAAATTTCCTGAACGCGTTTCCCTTTTCGTGTCGCACTGACGGTCAGAAAATAGTAAGCATCGTCGCTGTACAGACTAAAAGTGGTTGGGGGGCGAGCCGAATAGGGTCGATAGACCAGACTATCCTGCTCGCCGGTATTGCCAGGAGAAAAAAACTCTACGTATCCCGCAGAACCTAGCTTGCCGTCATTGCCGCCTACTACCCGAACGGCTACTTCCCGGCCCCGATGCCACAGCTGGATGTAATCTTTCTGCGCCAGTGAAGTTCGAAAACCGGCTGCGTCGAGTTCCGTCGCCGAGATTTGGTAGATGCCAGCTTTGGGAATTGTAATTTTGAAATAAGGCTGATCGTAATCTATCCAGGAGTTAGTATAAGGCGTTTGGCCCACAGCCGTGGATAATCCAATCAGTAGAAATATGAGTATCTTTTTTTTCATATCAGTACAGGCACTGATGTTCCTCGCCAGTTGGAGTCCGTTCGAGCGGATTGAACAATAGAAGCTCGCGCGCTAATAGGAGTGTA
>NZ_JBGSXF010000217.1:0-4920 GCF_041751555.1 Persicitalea sp.
TGGTTCGGTCTGTTGTCGCGTGACGCGCCGTACACCCGACACGACCCGGTATTCCGGCGTGAGGTTGGTGGCAAGTATTCGCCACTTGCCACCCGATGGCCGAATGGACATTTCCCGAATCGTGGGTACGCCCCGCTCAATGACGAACCGAAGCCGAAGCTCGCTGTTCTTATCTCCTTGCCAAACAATTGTCAGGGTCTCACCCGCGACAGTCGCCACGAGCCCCACCTGTGCTTTGTAGGCGGTGAGGTTCCAGTTTAGGGTGTCGGCTTGGGATTTTGAGAAAAGGCAGAGCAGGATTACCAACCAAACTAATCGTGAGTACATTTTTATGGGCATTTCAAAAAGTTTGATTGGCATTCAAGCGCTTTCCAAAGACTATTTTTTCTCCGCTTTCAAATCCCGATTCCTCAGGTACTTCACCTCCAACTGATGGTAGAGTTCCTGACGGTGCTGCATATTGGACTGCATCAAGTAGAGCGAAATGAGGCCGCTGTCTTCGTGGGCACTGAGCAGCAAGCGGCCATCCGCCGAAAAATCGAGATACTCGGTACGCGGACTGGGTTGCTCAAGTACTTTCTTGCCGTCACGCAAGCGGTAGAAAGTCATCACGTGCTGGTGTCCGCCTGTTACCAAAAAATTGCCATCGCCGGTAAAGGCCACGGCTTCGATTCTTTCCGGCTCGATGAATTCATAAACCATCTTGCCCGTTTCCAGTTCGAACACCCGCGCTCCATTATCGAAGCCGCCCGTGGCAACGAATTTTTGGTCGTTGGAGATGCGGATGGACTTCACCGAACCTTTCGGGCCTTCGTAGGTGCGAATTACTTTGGGGCTGGTACCCGACAAGTCGATGAGTCGGGCAAAGCCAAAGTAGTCCGTTTTTTTGGTTTGCGGATTGGGCGTCTGAATATTGCCGCCCACTACGATGCGATTATCGTCGCTAGTGAAATCGAGCGAGTTGATGGTAGAGCCCACGTTGAGCGTTCCCATTGGCTTGAAGGTATTAGCGTCCCACAGCAGCAGATCGCCGTTCTCTGAGCCAGCGGCAATCTGCTTGCCGTCGTGCGACCAGGTGATGCCGTCCAGGCTGCTGTTGACCTCGATTTTTTTCAGTTCGCGGCCCGTTTGGGCGTCCCAGATTTTGACAAAATAATCCTCATCGCCCGTCACGAAACGCTTACCGTCGGGTGAGAAAGCCGCGCATTCTACTTCGGCGTTCTGATCCTTTTCCCAGAGCAGCGCGCCGTCGGCCACGCGCCACACGCGCACCGCCGGGCCAAATTTAGAAACGGACACTGCCGTCCGCCCGTCCGGTGAAATCCGGGCCGCTTCCACGGCGCGCATGGCGGGCGCAAAGTCAGCCACGCGGTGCCAGACGGTGAATAACTCAGGAACGTCGGGATGATAGATGTCTTCTTGCGCCAGCGCAAGGGCGGGCAAAAGCAAAAGGAGGAATAAGGATTTCAACATGATTCCTTAATTAGTTATTTGATAGCCAGAAGTTTGTTTAGTATTTGAATAGTGCTTTCGCGCGCTTCTCGTTGATGGTCAGCCCCAGGCCGTTGCCCTTGGGAACCAGCATTTCGCCGTTTTTGAACTCGATGCCTTCGTCAAAGATAGAGCAAATGGTTTTATAGAGGTCGGCCTCGATATATTCGACCATCGGGCCGCAATTGGGTATGGCTGCCAGCAGTTGCATGGTAGCCGCGCTGCCCTGCATGGGTTTGGTGTTGTGCGGCACAACCTGTTTGTGGTGCAAGCCGGCAATGTGGCACATTTTCAGCCCCTCGGTGATGCCACCCGACTTGATGAAATCGGTGTTTACCATATCAGGTTTGCCCTTCTCGATCAGGTCTTTGAGCATCCAGCGGGTGTAGCATTTTTCACCCGCCAGGACTGGAATCGTCAGCGCATCGACCACCGTGGCCAAATCTTCCAAGTTCTCGTTGGGGCAGGGGCTTTCGTAGTACTTCATGCCCATGCCTTCCAGGGTTTTGCCGATCTCGATGGCCCGATAGCCCGTGTAGCCCTCGTTGGGGTCGAGGAACAGATCGACGCTGTCGGGCAGTTCTTTCCGAACGGCCGTGTAGTACTTCAGACAAGGGTCGTCTTTCGGGTTGATATTGTACTCTCGAATCTGGGCCCTGATTTTGAGTTGTTTGAATCCTTTTTCGGCGAGTTTAACGGCTTGTTCTACGGCCTCGGCGACCGGAACGGCCCCGCCTTTGAGCCTGAACCCAGCGTAGGCGGGTACGCTGTCACGGAACTTGCCGCCGATGAGTTGATAGACCGGAACGCCCAGCAGTTTGGCTTTCAGATCCCAGAGGGCGCAATCGACCCCGGCAATGGCGTAGGTCAAGATTCCGCCCGAACCCAGATCGACGTTTTTCCAGAACATCTGCTCCCAGAGTTGCTCGGTATCGAACGGGCTTTGTCCAACTACCTGCGGTTTTAGCAAATCATTGATGATTGCCTGTACGGCCCGGATGCCGTTGGCGCTGCTCTCGCCCCAGCCCACGGTTCCGTCAGTCGCTTCGATACGGACGTACACGCCCCGGTCGTAGCCATCCTGGAACACCAACCCCTTCACATCCTTGACTTTGATATCGGTGGGGACGTCAATCTTTTGGGGACGTTGGAAATTAATATCAGCCAGCGAGCCAGCGGTCAGAAGTCCGGCTTTCTTAAAAAAATCTCTTCGATTGGACATGGGTTCAAAAAGGGTTATGGGTTAATGGTCAAACGGCGTCCTAGGACTCCTTTCGACCTAAAAGCAAAAAAGGGTTGTTAAAGGTTGACGCTCAACGCAGGACAGCGATTAACGATGTTCCACGATTCCCTCTGTCACAGCCAATTGATGGCCGCGAACCCGCTCCGGCGTACCGGTTAACCGTTGACCGCTAACCCCTTTCCAACCGTTACTCTTAATCTAATAACTCGGATTCTGATCCAGATTGGGGTTCAAATCCAGTTCGCGGGCGGGTACGGGCCAGAGAACCCGGTCGCGGTTGGCTTCGGTCAGGTTTGGTACTGTACCCACAGCCTTGTTCCAGCGGAGGAGGTCGTACCAGCGATGCGCCTCAAAGGCCAGTTCCAAAAATCGCTCGTTTTCGATGGCGAGCTTGACCTCGGCCTGGGTGGGGGCGGTGGTGGGCGGCAGGCCCGCCCGCACCCTGATTTGGTTCAGGAAAGGGATGGCATCGGCGGGGCGGCCCAACTCATTGAGACACTCGGCTCGCAGCAAAATGATGTCGGCCAGCCGCAGGTACACGATGTTGGGTGCCTGGGTACCCCGGTTGGTAGTGGTGGGGGGAGCGGTCTCGTATTTGCGGATATAATCGATTTTGTTGTGAACACCCAAGCTCGCTGACGCGCGGATGTCGCTAGGAGTGGCCTTGAAGGCGTCGATGATTTTCTGGGTGGGCCGCATCCGGGGGTTTGCTCCCGAATAAGGTACCGTTTCCCGATCCAGGCCGTGGCCTTCGGTGGCCGTGTTGGGCCGGAACGACATCTCGAAAATCGTTTCACTGGTATTCTGCTTGCCCGGCTGGAAAAGGTCGCCGAAATTGGCCCCCGGCACGAGCTTGTACTGCGGGTCGGCCATGATTTCCTGGCATTTGGTGAGGGCTTTCTCGTAGTCGGGCTTGGGCTGCTGCAGATATACCTTCGCAAGCCACCCCTTCGCCGAGCCTTTGGCGGGCCGGGCTCGGTTGCCGCTGGGGTGCGTGGCAGGCAGCAGCTTTTCGGCTTCCAGCAGGTCTTTGGTGATTTGGGCGTACACCTCAGTCAGTTCGCTGCGCTTGATGTTGAAGTCCTGCGCGGATGACTTGGACGGCTCCAGCGGCAGCGGTATTTTCCCAAACGAGCGCGTCATTTGAAAAAAGGCCCAGCCCCTAACGAAATAGGCTTCACCCAGCACCCGGTCTTTTTGCAGGGCCGGGTCGGTGATGGCGGGTACGTTGGCCAGCACGTCGTTGGCCGCATGGATAGCCTCGTACACATTTTGCCAGAGATTGGCGACATTTCCCTGGATCGTCGTTGCCACGAAACCTTCGTGCCGGGTAAAATTACCGCCGCTGTTAGCGCGGGCGTCGTCGGCCAGGATATTGGGTACGACAATGAAGTTTTGCTCCATAGGTCCCTGCATGGCGTTGTAGGCGTTGATGAGTCCGGCTTCTGCGTCGCCCGCCGTTTTCCAGAAGTTCTCGGCCACGATCTGGCTGGGCGGGGACAGTTCGAGCAAATCGCCGCAGGACGACAGGGCCAGAAGTCCGGCGAAAAGGGATATTTTACAAATTGTTTTCATGTTTCTATTCAAATAATGTTGGGTTTTTACTTAAAATCCTACGCTTAGTCCGAAGGTTACGACGCGAGCCTGGGGCTGAGTCAGGTAATCGACGCCCAGCGTCGGAATACGTCCACCGCCGGTGTTCTGGCTTTCGGGGTCGAAGCCGCTATAATTGGTGATTGTAATCAGGTTTTGTCCGCTCAGGTACATTCGGAGATTAGTAAGGCCAATACGCTGGATGAGGGAATTGGGGAGGTTGTAGCCCAGCGTAATGTTGCGGAACCTCAGGAACGAGCCGTCTTCCAGGAATCGTGTGGATACGTCGGTCGGCGATGCGCCGCTCACCGACGACGAGCCGTAAAGGGCTTTGGGTACGTCGGTGATGTCGCCCGGTTTTTTCCAGCGGCGTAGCGTTTCGGTACTTTGGTTGAAGTCGTCGTTCATGGCCGTCAGCACGCCGCGCGTCATGTTGTAGATTTGGTTGCCGTACGACCAGTTCATCACTACACTCAATTCCAGTCCTTTGAAACTGAATGTATTGGTTAATCCTCCGATGAACTTGGGCAGGGCGCTGCCGATCAGTATCCGATCGTCGGCCCGAGAAATGAAGCCGTCGTTGTTCACGTCCA
>NZ_JBGSXF010000218.1:0-3432 GCF_041751555.1 Persicitalea sp.
ATCGACACGGGTTCGGCGATCTGCTTGGCGAACTTGATGATCGGTACCTTGGCGATCAGCGCCACGGGCACCAGCACCAGCAGAATGAAAGCGATTAGGGCGCAGTAGAGTGTCACGAGCAGCATCGCCAGGTTTTGCAGCACGTCGATGCCCATGTGGCCGACGGTTTCGGCGATGGCCGCCCCTACCCCGATGGGCGCGAAGAGCATGACGATGTTGGTAAATTTGAACATTACCTCGGCCAGCAGTTCGACGCCCGAAACTACCTTGTCTTTTTGCACCGCGGGCAGCATCGCCAACGCCACGCCGAAAATCACGCTGAAAACTACCACTTGCAGCACCTCACCTTCGTAAATGGATTTGGCCAGGTTTTCAGGGAAGACATGGACGATTATTTCCTGCCAGGTCTGCGGCTCCACTACGGGCAAAGTACCCGCCATATCCGTCGGGGCCACAATGCCCGCACCCGGCTCAAACCAGTTAGCAAAGAACAGTCCGATGAATAGCGCAATGGTCGTCACGATCTCGAAATACACCAGCGATTTCCAACCCATGCGGCCCACCTGTTTCAGGTCGGAATGCCCGGCGATACCCGCCACCAGTGTCGCGAATAGCAGCGGCGCAATGATCGTCTTGATCATTTTCAGGAAAATCTGCCGCAGGAAGTGCAGGCCTATGCCAACCTCCGGGAAGTCGTAGCCGATCTCGACGCCAACGACCATCGCCACCAAAATGGAGGTCGTGAGGTTGCGCTTAATAAAGGCGTACACCAGCAGCCCGGCGATGGCCAGCCACCGCAGTGTCAACAGCGCAGCTTCGGGAATGGCAATAAGGTCATATCCGGCAAGGAAAGAAGCTATGGCTGCCACTGTGACCAGGCCCCAATTGATGAGCGTAATGTTTTTCTTCATGTAGTTTGATTAGTATAACCTTTGGTAATTCAAGCGGTAAACTTAGGTAAAAAGGCAACACTTAGGAGTTTGGCATAATGGATATTTTTAGAAAACAGGCGATCGTATATTTAATCCGCTTGCTGATTTTTTGTTATCCGATTCAAAAAAATCGTATCATTCTGGCATTGTTGACAAAATTCGTTACCAGTTTTATCCATCAATAATTGTTTTCCTCTACCCTTATGCTCTCAGCCCATCCGTACACAATTACCCTTAGAGGTACTTTCGCCTGCCTGATAATGCTGGCATGCCTCTCTTGCTCAAATGACAATGACACAAACACTTCAAACCACGGAAAAGCGGAAATACGGGCGGTCAACGAAAGTGCCATCATTTCAGGAGTGGGTACTAAAGCCATCGTGCATTGCCGGGTCATTGTTGGCGATGGCACGACGGTGATCGAAGACGGCTGCGTGGTAGTTTCCGATACTACGATTGAGGCGGTGGGCAAATTCGGGGAAGTAGCCGTACCCGACGGGGCCGAGGTGATAGAGGCCAGCGGCATGACGCTGCTTCCCGGACTTATCGACGCCCATTTTCACCTCAATCGCCTGGATTCCCTGCCCGCGCTTTTTCTAAAAAATGGCATCACGTCCATGCGTGATCCTGGTGCCTGGATCGAAGACTACGATGCAGTTCGGGCCACGGGCATGGCCCTGCCCAGATTGTATCTGACGGGGCCGCATATTGACATGTTTCATCCGGCTTATCCCGAAAATTCGTTTGTCGTCAGGGATATTTCAGAGGCTAAAATGGCAGTCGACAAATTCGCTAACCAAGGCGCTTCGGCGATCAAAATCTACTTTCGCTGTTCGCAGGAAATTATTCGCGCGGTATGTGCCGCCGCCGACGCGCGGGGTATTCCCGTAACGGCTCACTTGGAGATTAGTGACATTTATGAAACCGTAGCTGCGGGTCTCGATGGCATTGAACACATCACTTCATTGGGCACCAACTTGGTACCCGCCCCCCAAGCCGAAGCCTACAAACAGCAGATTTTGCAAGACAATAACGCCCGGCGCCAGGGCCGGTATGACATGTGGCAAACTATTGACCCCAACGGTGAATCAGCCGAAAAGCTGGGTAGTTTTCTCGCGCAGCGTAATGTATTCGTCTGCCCCACATTGGGTGCCTTTGAGTATCAACCTTCTGGGAACGACCTGGACACGCTGCGGCAAGAGGCTTTTCAGCACATGACTGGCTATACCAAAAAACTTCACGATCTGGGTGTCAGTGTCGTTGTGGGTTCGCACTCAAGAGTCAAGTACGCCGAAACGGGTTGGGCGTTTCATCACGAGATGGAACTCTTTGAGAAATTAGGTATGGAGCCTTTAAAAATCATCAAGGCGGCTACGCTCGACAACGCCGCTTTTTTTGGAATACTGGATCGGCTCGGAACCATTCAGAAAAATAAACGGGCGGACTTTATATTGGTCGAGGGGAATCCGCTCAAAGGGATCGCCACTCTCCGTAACATCCGTCGGGTGATGTTGTCTGGTGCTTGGGTGATGTCGGAAAATGATTGACGATTTTTCTGATTTTCTTATGAAGTATTTGGCTTGGCTAATTTTAGCTTCACCGATCCTGGCGTTCTTTCTGCTCCGGGATTATCTCCCGGAGCAGATGCCTATTCATGTCTCGCAACGAGGTGTGGATCGCTATGGTAGTAAGGAAAATTTTGCGGGAATAGTCCTGACAATCACGATGATCTTTGGGCTGATGTTCTTCATAGTTGCCAAAGCCCTTTCATCGTTTAGTCCTATGTCCCAAGAGGAGTTGGACAAAGCCTATCTTGGTGGTTGGGTTGGGGCGGCGATGATTGGATTTGGGATGTTCATTGGGGGCTGGCTGATAGCTGGATGATATAGTAAAATGACTATATTTGGGCTTAATCTGCTAGACTATGAACAAGCAAAAAATTATAGAGCGTACAATAAGCGCAATCAATCGGCTACCGGCCGATAAAGCGGAGGAAATTTCAACTTTCGCCGATTTTGTATCAAAGCGATATGAAGAAACACAATTAGGCGAAGATATGCGAAAATTGGCGATGGGAAGTCAGGTTTTTGACTTCCTTGATGATGAGGAAGAGTTGTATTCCGAGGCTGACTTAATCGAAGTATTTAATGGCTAAGGGCGATGTATTACTCATTACTTTTCCCTTCACCAATTTGAGTGGCAGCAAGCTGCGTCCAGCGGTGGTGCTTGCCGAGACAAGTTTAGACTTGACCGTGTGCTTCACTACTACGCAAACTGCGTGGAGCGAGCCTACGGATATGCTACTTGCCCCGAACATCGCAAACGGATTGAAAAAGCCATCACTCGTGCGGACAAATAAAATCGCAACTTTGGATAGATTGCTGGCAAAAGGGCTGATTGGTAAGCTCTCAACAATTGATATCGCCAACCTAGACGCTAAGCTCAAAATTGTTCTTGATTTGTCTTGATGCCCTTTCTACTCCACCAAATGATCGTCCCA
>NZ_JBGSXF010000219.1:0-4618 GCF_041751555.1 Persicitalea sp.
TTCATCGCCGTGGACGACCTGCGACCTGAGTTGGGTTGTTATGGCGACGATTTGGTAAAATCTCCCAACATCGACCGCCTCGCGGCCAGCGGTTTGCTCTTCGAGCGGGCCTACTGCCAGCAAGCCGTTTGCTCGCCTTCGCGGACGAGTCTGCTCACGGGCCTGCGCCCCGACTCCACCCATGTTTATGACCTGACGACGCATTTCCGCACCACCGTTCCCGACGTGGTGACGCTCCCCCAGCACTTCAAGAACAACGGCTACGTGACGGCCTGGTGGGGAAAGCTGTTTCACGCTAATCTGCTCGACCCGGTTTCGTGGACGCGGCAGGGCGACCAGATGGAGCCCAAGAACAACTGGCGGGCTTACGCGACTGAGGCAAACAAAGCAATAGCCGCCCGAAACAACGGCGCGGGGCCGGCTTTCGAGCGCGCCGAGCTTCCCGACAATGCCTATCCCGACGGCAAAATCGCGGAGAAAGCAATTGAAACGCTGCGAGAAATCAAGGATCAGCCGAACGCGGCCCGGCCTTTTTTCCTGGCCGTGGGTTTTTACAAACCACACCTGCCCTTTACCGCTCCCAAGAAATATTGGGAGCTTTATCAGCGCTCAGACTTCAAGCTCCCCCCCCGGCAGACGCCGCCCGACAACGCCCCCGCCCTGGCTTCGACCGGCTGGGGCGAGCTCCGGAACTATACCGACATTCCCGCCAAAGGCCCGCTCGCCGACGAACAAGCGCGGGAGTTGATTCACGGCTACCACGCCTGCGTCAGCTACACCGATGCCCAAATTGGCAAGGTACTTGACGAATTGAAACGCCTGGGGTTGGAGAAAAATACCATTGTGGTACTATGGGGTGACCACGGCTGGAAACTCGGCGACTACGGGCAGTGGTGCAAGCACACCAATTTTGAAATTGATACCCGCGTCCCTTTGATGGTCCGCGTTCCGGGCATGAAAACGGCCGGAAAGAAAACAAATGCTTTGGTAGAGATGGTAGATTTATACCCGTTTCTCTGCGACGCAGCCAACCTGCCCAAACCTGCCCATTTGCAGGGAGAGAGTTTCGCACAACTCCTCGCCAAGCCGGATTTAGCCTGGAAAGAATCTGCTCTCAGCCAGTACCCGCGCGGCAATGATATTATGGGCTATTCCCTACGCACCGACCGCTATCGTTTCACCAAATGGCTAAAATCCGATGGCAGCGTCGTGGCCACCGAACTCTATGATCTGCGAAAAGACCCCAATAGTACCGTAAACGTGGCGGCAGAAAACGAGTACAGGACAATTCTGCCCAAACTAGATGCTCAACTTGACAAGAAGAGACAATCCACTTTGTAAAACTCCGTGTTTTTAGTCGCTGTTATGAGAAAAGTTTTTGTAAAAAAAGCAAGCGCATTGCTGTTCGTCGCTGCTTGGCTGACAATCCCCGCTCACGCCCAGCAGGAAGACCTCTCGGTTTTTGGTTATTGGAGAATCTACGACGGCGACCCGGCCACATCGTTCTACAAGCACCTTTACCAACGGGCAGCCCGGCAACTGGGCGAGCGGGAGAAGGCCATTGAAAAGCTAAAGACCAAAAGTGATTGGCAGCAAAGACAATTATTGCTCCAAAAAAAGATGACCGCCGCTCTCGGACCATTTCCGCCGAAAACGCCCCTCAATCCCGTCGTGACGGGTCGGCTCGACCGCCAGGATTTCACGGTGGAGAAGCTGTACTTCGAGTCGCAGCCCGGCTACTACGTCAACGCTGCGCTGTTCATTCCAAAAAATAAGCCAGGCAAACTACCCGCCATCGTGTACACCTGCGGCCATACCGACATCGCTTTCCGGGGTGAAGTATATCAGCGCGTCATTATCAATCTGGTTAAAAAAGGGTTCGTGGTACTTACCTTCGACCCCGTCGGGCAGGGCGAACGCAAAGATTATCAAGACGTTCCGGGTAAGATTTCCGGCACCAGGGAGCATTCCTACGCTGGTGCGCAATTATTTTTGTCGGGCGTCTCTCCGGCCAGCTACTTCGCCTGGGATGGTATTCGGGCCGTCGACTACCTCATCAGTCGTCCCGAGGTAGATGCTTCACGCATCGGGATCACAGGCCGCTCGGGCGGCGGTACCCAGGCCACCTACATTGCCGCCCTCGACGACCGGGTACGGGTCGCTGCGCTGGAATGCTACATCACGACCTTTGATAAACTTCTGAAATCGCGCGGCCCGCAGGACGCCGAACAGAACCTTTTTCATGGCATCGCAAATGGGTTGGATCTACCGGATTTCATCGAGATACGCGCTCCCAAACCCACGCTGCTCATCGGCACGACCAACGATATTTTCAGCATCCAGGGCTTTCGCGATGCTTATCACGAAGCGCGTCGGGCCTACCAGGCATTTGGCCAGCCCGAAAACCTGCAAAAGGTCGAGGACGATGCCGAACACGCCTCCACCCGCAAAAACCGCGAAGCCACCTACACCTTTTTCCAAAAACACCTCGATAACCCAGGCAGCGGGGAAGACCAGGAAGTGGATTTTTTTAGCGCAGCCGAGTTGGACATTATCCCCGAGAAAGACAGCGCGAATTTTGCAAAGCGGGAAACGCTTTTTAGCCTGAACACGAAGTACACCACTGGTCTTTTACAAAAAAGAAAGGAACATCAAAAGGGTAAACCACTCACGCTGAAAGGTCTGCGAGAAAGCGTGATCGCGCACTCCGGCTACGAAACTCCTCCAGCGGAGCGGGAAGTCATTTTTTCGGGTCGGATTCTGCGCCCCGGTGATGCCATCGAAAAGTACCTTGTGAAGGGTGCTGGCGAATATTATCTTCCCGTATTGCATCTAAAACCGAAAAATTCCAATGGCAAATCAGTGCTTTGGCTGGACGGCCGGGGTAAGGCTGCTGCCCTCGCACCGGGCGAAACGGCCGACCAACTGGCCAATGAGGGCTACGATATAATCGCCGCCGACCTGAGTGGTATCGGTGAACTGGCGACGGGCTACTTCCAGCTTGGCGATGGCATTATCAACGGCGTTCCGCTTAATTTGTGGTTTGCCGGGATACTCACGGATAAGAGCCTGGTGGCCGTGCGGGCGGAGGAGATCGGGATTTTGGCTGACTTTGTCAAAACCACCGCCGAGTCGGCCAGGGTACTGACCGCCGTTGCTTCCGGGACGCTGACTGCCGATCTGCTGCACGCGGCGGTAATCGACAATCCTTTTAAAAAAATGATCTTGCTTGATCCGCTGGTTTCCTATCGATCGCTCATCGAAGAACGAATTTACGATCCGAAGTACATGATGTCGGCGGTGGCCGGGGCTTTGTCCGACTACGACCTGCCTGATTTGGTGGGGGCGCTTTCCACGCAGAACCTGCTGCTGCTAAATCCCGTCGATCCTACGGGCAAGAAAATCAGCCAGGAAAAAATTGACGTAATTTATGGCGATGCTTTGCGGCGGAATGCCGCCGGACAACCAATTATTCGACCCGACGTAAAGCCGCAGGAAGTTAGTTCGGCCATTTTAGAATGGCTTGGAAAGTAGAAGAATGTTTTGAGAATTTAAACCCCTAGAATTGATGAAAACCAACCGCCCGTTTTTACTTATTGCCCTTGCTTGCCTGATGACCTTCTCGGCCCAGGCCCAGAAAACGAAACGCTACCTCTACGTCGTCACGCCGGGCGTGCGCAACTACCTCGGCTACGGCGGCCACGGCATCAATGTCTTCGACATCGACGACAACCACCGCTTCGTCAAATTCATCGAAACGCCCGGCGGGATGAAAGCCGACGGCAAGACGGTGTCCAATGTCAAAGGCGTGGATGTGAGTCTCGCGACCAACGCGATCTACATAAGTACCCTGGAAGCCATCCAATGCTATGACCTCACGACCAATAAACTCCGCTGGGAAAAGACCTACGAAGGCGGCGTGGATCGCATTTCCATTTCGCCCGACGGCGGTACGATCTACGCGCCTTCGCTGGAAAAGGAATTCTGGAACGTGCTGGACGCCAAAACGGGCGACCTCATCACTAAAATCGTGACCAACTCCGGCTCGCACAATACCATCTACGGGCCAGATGGCAAGTACGTCTATCTGGCCGGACTGAAAGCCCCAATTCTGAATGTGGCCGACGCGAAAACGCATAAAGTGGTGAAGCAAGTCGGCCCGTTCACCGCCGCCATCCGGCCCTTCACGATCAATGGCAAACAGACGCTGGCTTACGTAAATGTCAATGGCCTACTGGGCTTTGAAGTCGGCGACCTCACGACCGGAAAAATGCTGCACCGCGTGACGGTCGAAGGCTTTTTGGTCAACGATGTGAAGCGCCACGGCTGCCCGAGCCACGGCATCGGCCTCACGCCCGACGAACGAGAACTCTGGCTCTGCGACGGGGCCAACGAGCGGCTGCACATCTTCGACAACACCGTAATGCCGCCCGCGCAGAAAACCACCATCCGGGTGCGCGATATGCCCGGCTGGATTACGTTCAGCGTCGATGGCAAGTACGCCTACCCTTCCACGGGCGACGTCATCGACGTAAAGACCCGCCGCACCGTGGCCACGCTGGAAGACGCCGACCACAACGCCGTGCAAAGCGAGAAGATGGTGGAGATTCATTTCCAG
>NZ_JBGSXF010000220.1:0-2136 GCF_041751555.1 Persicitalea sp.
CAAAGTCAAAAGATTGATAAGCAACACTGTCCACCAATCGAAGACGATCGGAACGGTATCCATAAAATAATTCACTTGATCGAGTGGAATAAGGTGAAACTGCCACTGCAGCCACGCCAGAAACAGTCCCGCGAAGTTGCCGATGAGTAGTCCGCGCAGAACAATGTACACCCCGACGCGCACAAAAATGGCACGAATCTGCCGATCGGGACTGCCGAGGGTTTTGAGCAAACCGACCAGCGGCGTGCGCTCCATGATCATCACCAGCAAAATCGAAATCATATTGAAGCTTGCCACGAACAGGATCAGCGTCATGAACACCGCCGTGTTGCGATCCAGCATCAGCAGCCAGTCGAAAACGGGCCGGAAGGTTTCCGTGACTTTTTGCAGGAACATATCCGGGTCCATGTAGTTGAAGATCTTCTCCGCCGAGGCGTCGATTTGAGAGAAGTCTTTGAGGTAAATCTCGTATGTACCCACCGTGTCCGGCCCCCAGTCGTTAAGCCGCTGGATCAGGGCCAAATCGCCCACAATCAGCGAATTGTCAAACTCTTCCATATCCGTTTCATAAATGCCGACGACGTTCAGTTTGCGGGCACGGGGCGGATCTTGCAGGAAGTACATCAGCACATCGTCGCCCGATTTGAGACGGAGTTGGCGGGCAATTTTTTGGCTCAGGATAATCTCCTGCGCGTAGCCGCTATCAGGGAATTGAATCAGACGGCCTTCTACCAGGCTCTGCTCAAACAGCTTCCAGTCGTAATCGGGGCCGACGCCTTTCAGCACGACGCCTTTCAATTCGTCGGGCGTTTTCAGGATGCCCGACTTGTGGGCCACGGCTTGCCAGTGCGCTACTTCGGGCATGGATGAGAGGTCCTCCGAAAGCGCCGTTTTGCGGGGCATCGGGGCTTCTTCGTAGCTGTTGTTGAGCGTCAAAGAATTGACCCGCAGGTGCGCTCCAAACAGAAAAACCTTTTCTTGAATGACGTCCTTGAACCCAAATAGTACCGCAAAGGCCAGAATCCCCACGGCGGTACTAATGGCGATGCTCGCGATACCGATGCGCGTGACCGTGGCCGAGAAAGTACCCACGGCATTGTGGCGGATGCGGTCGGCAATGAAAGCGGGAAAGCGCAAGGCGGGCGGTAGTTTTTGGGTTTATGTCGTAATTTGCAAATCTAACGAAAAACCTTTCCGATGAACTATGTTCTTTCCGTGCTGCTGGCATTCATGCTAAGTACCTGCGCCGATTCTCGCCAAAATGACACCAACACATCTAACAAAACTGTAAGTCAGAAAAACAAAACCGATGACCTGAGACTGGGCATCGACCGCACGGGCGAGTACCTGCCATTGCTCACGGGCAAGCGCGTCGGGCTGGTCGTGAACCACACGACGCTGTTCTCCAACGGCACCCACCTGGCCGATAGTCTCCTGGCTTTGGGCGTGAATATCCAGACCATTTTCGCGCCCGAACACGGTTTCCGCGGGCAGGCCGATGCTGGCGCCACGATCAAAGACGGCAAGGACGCCAAAACCGGACTGCCTATCGTGTCGCTTTATGGCAAAAACAAAAAGCCCTCGGTGGAGCAGTTAAAAGATATTGACGTAATGATTTTCGACATTCAGGACGTCGGCGTACGTTATTATACGTACCCCAGCACCATGCACTACGTGCTGGAAGCCTGCGCCGAAAACGGCAAGCCTTGCCTCGTCCTCGACCGACCCAATCCCAACGGCAACTATGTGGACGGCCCCGTGCTTGATCCAAAATTTAAATCGTTCGTGGGAATGAATCCCGTTCCCGTCGTCCACGGGCTCACTTCCGCTGAACTAGCCCTGATGATCAACGGCGAAGGCTGGCTGGAAGGCAAAAAAAGCTGCGACCTCACGGTGATACCTTGCACGGGCTACAACCACCGCATGGTCTATGAACTACCCGTGAAGCCTTCGCCCAACCTGCCCAATCTGCAATCCATCCGGCTGTATCCGTCGATCTGCCTTTTTGAACCCACCATCGTGAGCGTTGGTCGGGGTACCGACACGCAGTTTCAGGTCATCGGCGCACCCAATAAGGTGTATGGCCCCTATGAGTTCACACCAGTGGACAAGCCCGGCGCGCAGAATCCGCCCAAC
>NZ_JBGSXF010000221.1:0-7181 GCF_041751555.1 Persicitalea sp.
ATAAAATGTACCTTCTTTCCCGAGGTTTTAGCATAATCCAGCGCATCGGCCAACGCGGGTTCTTGCCCCAGCGAGCCGTCTTCCACAGCCAGATTTATTTTTACCAAATCCTGATAAACTACGCGGCCCGCGCCGAGATTGGTGTGGCCTACTTCTGAGTTCCCCATTTGGCCGTCGGGCAATCCTACGGCTAAACCACTGGCTTGCAACTTACTGTGCGGATATTTTCCAAGTAGACTATTATAATAAGGAGTTTTGGCGGCGAGAATGGCGGAGCGTTCTTCCTCGCCACTCCTGGCAATACCCCAGCCATCCATGATGATTAATATTACTTTCTTGTTCATTTTTTCAATTGATTCTTTTCAACTAGATATTCTAAAAATTGGGCACCACACCGCACTACGATGCGATACACTTCATCGAAAACAGCAATATCTTCGTAGTAAGGATCGGGCACGCTGAGTTGGGCTGTGTCGTCAGGCTTGATGAGTTCGGGGTCGAACTCGCGAAAGAGAAACAGCTTATCTTCGGGAAAGTAAAATCCGCTGCTGCGATAGCTTTGATTGCGAATGTCCTGAAAATTGGCTTCGTCCATTGCGACGATGTAATCGAAATTGTAAAAATCGTCTCCCGCTAGTTTCCGAGATTTATGGTTAAGTTCGATGTCGTTCTCCCACGCTATCTGCCGCATACGGCGATCGGGCAAGCTGCCGATGTGGTAAGAAGCCGTTCCTGCTGAATCGCATTTGATTTTTTTTGACAAGCCTTCCCTTTCAACCAAGTCCCGAAAGACCCCCTCCGCGATAGGGGAACGGCAGATGTTCCCGAGACAAACAAAGAGAATATTGATCATTCTTCCTTTTCGATCGACTGACCGTTCTCGTCCACGATCACGTACACGTCCTCAGTCGGTTTGCGCATGAGGTACTTCTCCCGCGCCCATTTTTCGAGCATGGCATTGCTGCCGAACACTTCTTTGTGTTCTTTCTTCACTAACTTCACTTGCTCTTTGTAATAACCGAGATCGCGCTCCAATTCCTTCATTTTTTGCCTGTTTTCCAGCAAAACGAAGAGGTTATTGTCATCGATGAAAATAATCCAGACCAGCCATGCCACCAGCGTTCCGGTGTAGAACTTGCGCAAATGCACCAAGAGGCGGGAGAGCCAGGTAGGGAGTTGAGCCATGAGAACAGAAGAAAAAACCGGAGCGTGAAGCTCCGGTTTTTCGAAGATATTACTTAAAACTTCAAGCCAGGGAAGTAAGCGGTCTCGCCTAGTTCCTCCTCGATGCGGAGGAGTTGGTTGTACTTCGCCATGCGGTCGGAGCGCGAGGCTGAACCCGTTTTGATTTGTCCAGTATTCAAGGCCACAGCCAGATCAGCGATGGTCGAGTCTTCCGTTTCGCCCGAGCGGTGCGACATAATGTTCTTATAGCTGTTGCGCTTGGCCAGGTTTACGGTGTCAATGGTTTCAGTCAGTGAGCCAATTTGGTTGACTTTAATCAGAATTGCGTTGCCAATTTTCTCGTCGATGCCCTTTTGCAGACGCTCGACGTTGGTAACAAACAGATCGTCGCCCACGAGTTGGCACTTGTCGCCGATAGCTTCAGTAGAAGCTTTCCAGCCATCCCAGTCGTCCTCGTCCATGCCATCTTCAATGGAAATGATGGGGTATTTGTTCACCCAGTCGGTCCAATAGTCGGCCATTTCCTGCGACGACAGCTTTCGACCATCCGATTTCTTAAAATGGTACTTTCCTCCCTCGTAGAACTCGGAAGCAGCCGCGTCCATGGCGATGAAAATCTCCTCACCCGGCTTGTATCCTGCCTTCTCGATAGCCTGAATCACGATTTCGATCGCTTCTTCGTTGGATTTGATGTTGGGAGCAAAGCCGCCTTCGTCACCGACGTTGGTGGAGTATCCCTTGCTTTTAAGTACTTTCTTCAAAGTATGAAACACCTCCACGCCCATGCGCAGGGCATCGGAGAAAGTGTCCGCCTTAGCGGGCATCACCATGAACTCCTGGAAGTCGATGGAGTTATCGGCATGGCTCCCCCCGTTGAGAATATTCATCATCGGTACGGGCAACGTGTTGGCGTTGGTTCCGCCGATGTAGCGGTACAGCGGCAACCCCGCTTCCTGCGCGGCGGCCTTGGCCACGGCCAGTGACACACCCAAGATGGCGTTAGCGCCCAACTTTCCTTTGTTTGTGGTTCCGTCGAGTTCCAGCATAATCTTGTCGATTAGATTCTGGTCATACACCGACATACCGATCAGCTCGGGGTAGATAATATCGTTGACGTTCTCTACGGCTTTAAGCACGCCCTTACCGACATATACTTTATCGTCTTCGTCGCGCAATTCCACGGCTTCGTGCTTGCCCGTGGAGGCCCCCGAAGGCACGGCGGCGCGGCCCAAATAGCCATTTTCGGTGCGAATATCTACTTCTACGGTGGGGTTTCCTCGGGAATCCAGGATTTGTCTGGCGTGTACGGACTGTATGGTACTCATGAACAGTTTTGGGGTTTATCAGGGTAAATGGTTAATTTTATCAAAAACAAAATTAACGTAAAAATTTGGGAACCGACATGAAACCATTAAAATGCCTCCGAGCGGCGCTCCGCTTACTGATAATGTTGGTATTATCTAGTCAAGCGCTATTTGCTCAGATTCCTCTAGCTGTCGATGCCTTCAATCATAAGCTTACCGCCACACCACAGAGTCAATTATTGGACGTTCGTACGCCCGGCGAATACGCGCAGGGACACCTCGCCCAATCCCATAACTTTGACATCAAAGATCCGGTCTTCGTGCAAAAACTAGCCACGCTGGATAAGGACAAGCCCGTATACGTCTATTGCCTGTCGGGTGGCCGCAGCGGACAAGCCGCTAAGTTGCTGGTGCAGAATGGTTTCAAGGAAGTCTATGATATGCAGGGAGGATTTCTGAAATGGTCGTCAGCCAATATGCCCTTCGAGAAAGATGAAAAAGCCGTCTCCGAACCAACGGGCATGAGTCAGGAAGCATTCCAGAAACTTATCGCTTCTGATAAACCCGTGCTAATTGACTTCTTTGCCAAATGGTGCGCGCCCTGCCAGAAAATGCTACCCACCATTCATAAGCTTACCGAAGAGTATAAGGGCAAGGCGATCATTGAGACGATCGATTATGACAAAAACAAAGCCCTGGCGCAAAGCCTGCAAGTGGATGAGATTCCGGTTTTTCTGCTTTACAAGAAGGGGAAGTTGCTGTGGCGGGGTATTGGGCTAATGCCGGAAAAAGAGTTTCGGACGGTGATTGAGGAGAATATGTAGGGGGAATTTCGAGGCTTTCGAGTTATTTGCTTTTCTATGAGATGAAGTATCTGCTCTATATGATCCTTGCTATTTTTGCTTCCGTCAGTTGCCTTCGAGAGGCAACCTGTGAAGATATAGCGGCCGCGTATAGGCCAGATGAAATCAGCATGATCGTGACCGTCCCAGCAGAATCAGCGTATAGTTTCAGATTGAAGGGGGTATCACTCGAAAACAGAATAGTAACTTTTGTGGGCGGAAATTATCTATGGGCACTTGACTTCAACGACCATATTTCAAAAGGAGACACAGTCATAAAGAAAAGGGGGGAATTGAAATTCTTTATACATAAAAAAGATTCTGTAATGGTCTTCAATTTGGAATGTGAAGGAGTTATCCTTGAGTAGTAGTGCTTGATAAATATCAGAGCCCTCAAAAGGAAGTTTAGTTCTCTTCCTCGAAGGCTCTAACATTTATCGGTTTGTACAGTCCTCCAAATTGTTATCACTCTACACTTCCTCCAACATCCGCGCGAACTCATCGAACAAATAATGCGAATCGTGCGGGCCAGGCGACGCCTCGGGGTGGTACTGCACCGAGAAGGCAGGGCGGTCTTTACGCCGGATGCCCGCGACGGTTTTATCATTGAGGTTGATGTGGGTCACCTCCACGTTGGGCTGGTTCGAAGTTTCTTCGGCATTGACGGAGAAACCGTGGTTTTGCGAAGTGATTTCACACAGACCTGTGATGAGATTCTTCACTGGATGGTTCAGCCCCCGGTGGCCGTGGTGCATTTTGTAGGTGGATATCCCGCTGGCCTCGGCCAATAGTTGGTGACCCAGGCAAATGCCAAACAGCGGCTTGCCGGATTCTACCATTTCCTTTACTGTTTCCACGGCGTACATCATTGCGGCGGGATCGCCGGGGCCGTTGGAAATAAAGAAGCCGTCGGGTTGCCATTCCATTACTTCGGCGAAGGGCGTTTGGGCAGGAAACACTTTACAATAACAGCCGCGCTCCGTTAGGTTCTTTAGGATGCTTTTCTTGATGCCATAATCCATGACCGCGACGCGCCAGCGGCTTCCGTCTTCCTCGCCCATGAAATATGGTTCGGTCGTACTCACTACGGACGAGAGTTCCAGTCCGGCCATAGAAGGGACTTTTTTCAATTCTTCCATCAACGCTTTCTCGTCCAAAATCTCGGAAGAAATAATAGCGTTCATCACGCCCTTCTCCCGTACGTGTCGCACGAGTTGGCGCGTATCCACATTGCTGATGCCCACGATATTGGCCCGCTCAAAGTACTCCTGCAAGGAAAAGTCTGCCGTGTGACGTGAGTAATCATCAGAAAAGGTGTTGCACACCATGCCCTTGATTTTCACACTGGTTGATTCCTCTTCGGTATTCAACTGCACGCCGTAGTTACCGATGTGTGGCGTGGTATTGACGACGATTTGGCCATAGTACGATGGATCGGTATAAATCTCCTGGTACCCGGTCATTCCGGTGTTAAAGCAGATTTCGCCGCCCGTGGTGCCTTTTTTTCCCAGAGCCAGACCCCGATAGGCTGTTCCGTCTTCCAACAATAGCAATGCTTCTTTTGATTGTGTCATGTGTTTTGGTATGATTAGCGCAACGGGCGCAAAAGTAATGGTTTATGCCAAAAAAAGGGGTCAAACGAAAACGTTCAACCCCTTTTTCTATTTATTTGCAATCATTTCTGATTTCTGTACTATCAATTTTCGCGTCCGCCGTCAAGTTCATCCTGCCAAGCTTTCAGTTCGTCCCACTTGCCATCAGCGGCAAGTTTGGCTTGCTGCGGCCAGGTAGCAGGATCATGCGAAGCATATTGCGAACCAGCGGCATCCATGATTTCACGAATGGCTTCGGGCGTCGAGTCAGCCACTTTGGCGAATGTGTCGAGACCCGCTTCGGTCAGTACCTCGGCGATTTTGGGGCCGATGCCTTCCACTTTGGTCAGGTCGTCAGGTTCAGCGGAAGCTTCCTCTGCGGCTGCTTCAGGAGCAGCGGCAACCGGAGTCTCAGCAACCTCAGCCGTTTCTTCAACTTCGGTAGTTTCGGTGGGAGCAGCAGCTTCAACTTCTACTGTTTCCTCAGCTGCCTGAATTTCTTCGGGTGCATTGGCTTCGGCCAAATCAGCGGCACCAGATTTCATCGTGGCTTCCTGATCGATTGCTTCGGCTTTCACCGGAGATTCAGTTTCGGTGCTGTCACCTGACTTTTTACCACCTCGACGGCTGCGGCGCGTACGCGTTGGCTTATCGGCGTTGCTCAGAAGGAATGTCTCGTTAAAATCGACCAGCTCCATCATGCAAGTCTCGGCGGAGTCACCAAGGCGAGTGCCCAGCTTAATGATGCGGGTATAGCCACCAGGACGGTCGGCGATTTTGTCGGCTACCACGTCAAACAATTCTTTCACCGGCTCCTTATCGCGCAGTTTCCTGAACACCATACGGCGGCTGTGGGTCGAATCGTCTTTTGCTTTCGTCAGCAGGGGCTCAACGTAGGTTCTCAATTCTTTCGCCTTGGCGACCGTCGTTTCAATGCGTTTGTGCAAAATCAGCGATGCCGCCATATTGGACAACATAGCGTGGCGGTGGGCGGTCTTTCTGCCGAGGTGATTGTGTTTCTTTCCGTGTCTCATTTTTGGGATTGATTAGTAGCTTCGAGCGGCGGTTAGTTTGTTCGCGCTACAGAATACGTACTGATTTAATTTTGAATGAGTGATTGAGTGAATGAGTGAATAAAAAAGTAGGTGCACGAAAGCAACATTCTCTCATTCACTAATTCTCTCATTCACAATTAATTTCCTATTCTTCGTCAAGACGATACTTTGCCACGTCCATACCGAACGTGAGTTGCTTTTCGGCTACCATTTGCTCCAATTCGGTCAGTGACTTCTTACCGAAGTTGCGGAACTTCATCATGTCCGAAATTTCGAGACGTACCAGATCGCCCAGCGTCTTCAAATCGGCCGATTTCAGGCAGTTGAAAGCACGAACGGAAAGGTCTAGTTCCGACAAATTGGTCTTGAGCAACTTGCGCATCCGCAGCATTTCCTCATCCACCTGATTGTCTTCTTCCGCCATCTGCTTCTCAAACGTCATCGTTTGATCGGAGAACAGCATGAAGTGTTGAATCAGAATATTGGCGGCACCTTTCAGCGCTTCCTCGGGATGAATCGAGCCGTCGGTTTCGATATCGAGCAAAAGCCGCTCGTAGTCGGTCTTCTGTTCCACACGGGTGTTCTCAACGCTGTAACGCACGTTTTTAACGGGCGTGTAAATCGAGTCGATGGCTACGTGGCCGAAAGGAATCTCGTTGGCGCGGGGTTCATCGGCGGGAACGTAGCCCCGGCCTTTGTCCACCAGAATCTCCATCTCGAACTCCTTCTTGTCGTCGAGGTGGCAAATCACCTGGTCTGGATTCAGCACCTTATACGAACTCGTGAATTTACCGAGGTCGCCGGCCGTAACGACCGATACGTTTTTCAGATTGACCTCGATGCGGTTCTCCACCAGATCGACTACCTTCTTGAGGCGGATCGATTTCAGGTTGAGAATAATTTCCGTGACATCTTCCACCACGCCCTCGATGGTCGAGAATTCGTGCAGGACGCCGGGAAACTTTACGCTCGTAATGGCGTATCCCTCCAAAGAAGACAGCAGAATACGACGCAGCGCGTTGCCAATCGTTACTCCGTAGCCTTTCTCCAATGGCTTAAACTCAAATATCCCGTGAAAATCGTCGGACTTCTCCATCACGACCTTATCGGGCATTTGGAATGCTAATATTGACATAGTCTTGTGTCCTTTTTTATGTAGTAAATGACGGTTGATCAGGCCGTCGTTACCTTTTGCGATCGCAA
>NZ_JBGSXF010000222.1:0-4929 GCF_041751555.1 Persicitalea sp.
GGGCAAACGGTCGGTCACGCTGCCACACAGGTAGCTAAGCATGAGCCAGTTGGTGCCGATGACGAGCGGTACTTCCGCAATCTTGAAGCCAAGCGCATCGCCGTAAGCATACTCGCCAAAAATGACTCCCGTCTGCACCCCAGCCACTTCTACCAGAAATCCTACGGCAAAAGCCACCACACAATACACCCAAAAAGAAGGCCGGAAGTCGGTATGGAAAAGCAACAGTAATCCCAGAGAAGCCACCAGATTGAACGGCGTAAGCAGCTGAAACAGCGGTGCCGACAGCGATACATTCAGGCCGATCAGCCCGGCGAGGTGCATCAGAGGCAGGATAACGAAAATTATCCGGCGGATTCGGGGTGACACCAATGGCGTGGATTGGGGCATAATCGGAGAAAAATGAGGAAATGCACCTATTCGGCTGAAAATGGCAAATTAGCGGTTTTTGCCGTGAAGAATGCGCACTAACGACGTTTTCGCCCTGCCTGTTTTTCAAAAAATTGCCTTACTTTGCAAGAAATCCCTTTTCCGCACCACAAAACATATGCTCGACCTTATTTGTACCTCCCCTGTTTCCGAATCGAATTATGCGCTTTGCCCCGAGAGAATTGATTTGTGCCGTTGGTTTTTTATTCATTTCAAATAGTGCGCTGCGAGCGCAGACCCCGCTTCCCGACTGGGAAAATCCCGAAGTAATTAGTAAAAACACCGAGCGACCCCGCGCCAGCTTTACCCACTACGCCACCGAAGAACAAGCCCTTGCGGCGGCCGACAACTCGCCTTTCGTCAAATCACTGAACGGTACCTGGAAGTTCAAATGGGTGTCGCACCCGTCCAAAGTACCCGCTGATTTTTTTCAGCCCGCTACCTCCACCGCCTCCTGGGACGACTTGCCCGTGCCGTCCAATTGGCAGGTTGTCGGAGCCAAAGAAAATCGACCGTACGACCGCCCGGTTTTCACCAACATTAAGCATCCCTTCGAAGCCACGCCGCCGCGCATTACCGCCGATACCAACGCCACGGGGCTTTACCGTACTACCTTCAACGTCTCAGCGGATTGGGCGCAGCGGCCGCTGTTTCTGCATTTTGGCGGGGTGCAGTCGGCTTGTTACGTATGGCTGAATGGCGAGCCTCTGGGCTATCACGAGGACAGCATGACGCCTTTCGAGTTCGACATTTCGGCTAAAATCCAGGAAGGCCCGAACACACTGGCCGTGCAGGTTATCAACTGGTCGGACGGCAGCTACCTGGAAGACCAGGATTTTTGGCGGTTGTCGGGCATTTTCCGGGACGTGTATTTGCTCAGCGCTCCACCCGTCCACGTCAGCGACTACGTGGTGCAGACCGACCTCGACGACGACTACCGCAACGCCAACCTTAAAGTGAGCGTGTACGCCAAGAATTTTACGAAAGAAGCTAAGTACGGCTACCTCCTCACAACGACACTTTATGACGCCAACGGGCAGAAAGCCATTCCTGCGAAAACCCAGACTATCGGGATGCTCGATCCCGGCGGGGAACTGCCCATTCGGCTGGAACTACCCGTAACCTCACCCCGAAAATGGAGCTCAGAGACGCCTTATCTCTACAAACTAACGATGCAGATCGTGGGTCCCGACGGCACGGTACTGGAAGCCGTGAGCCAGCCTGTCGGCTTTCGGGAGGTCAAGGTTAAGGGCGGGCAACTTTTGGTCAATGGCAAAGCGATTACCATCAAAGGCGTCAATCGCCACGAGTTCGATCCCGAGACGGGACGCGTCATCAGCCGCGAGAGCATGATCCGCGACATTACGCTGATGAAACAGCACAACATCAATGCGGTTCGCACTTCACACTACCCCAATGTGGAGGAATGGTACAACCTTTGCGATCAGTACGGTCTGTACGTAGTGGACGAGGCCAATATCGAAAGCCACGAGCTCTGGTACAAAAAGATAATACTAGCTGATATGCCCGAGTGGAAAACCGCCTTCCTGGCGAGGGGCCGGGCGATGGTCGAGCGTGACAAGAACCACCCATCGGTTATCATCTGGTCCCTGGGCAACGAAGCCAGCAACGGCGAAAATTTCGTCGCGATGGCCGATTACATCCGCCTGGCCGACCCTACCCGACCCATCCACTACGAAGGCCGGGCCAACTATACGCCGACTTCGCTGAGTAGTTTCGACATTATTTCGGTCATGTACCCTTCAGTGCAGGATTTGGTCGAATTAGTCAAGAAAGATCCCGAACGCCCGCTAATCGTTTGTGAGTACGCTCACGGCATGGGCAACAGCGTCGGCAACTTGCAGGAATACTGGGACGTAATCGAAAAGTACCCCACCATGCAGGGGGGCTTCATCTGGGATTGGGTCGATCAGGGCCTGAGCGCTAAAACTGCCGATGGTCGCGACTACTGGAACCATATCAACTACATCGACGGAGCCAACGCAGGCGACGGCCTGGTGAACCCCGACCGCACTCCGCAGCCGGAGATTAATGAAGTCAAGCGGGTATATCAGTACGTGAAATTCGAAGTTCCAGATTCGATCCAGACCGCGCAGCAGCAGATCAAGCTGCGCAATGCCTACGATTTTCAGTCGCTGAGCCCCTTCAACCTTGTTTGGACGCTGATGGAAAACGGCAAGCCGATTCAGAAAGGTACGGTGGATAACCTCACTACCGCCGCCGGACAGACGCAAGAAGTAAGTATTCCCTATCAAATTCCGGCCAACCCATCACCGGGGGCGGAATATTTCCTCAATCTTAGCGTGCAGTTGAAGGAAAATACGAGTTGGGCGGCAGCAGGCCACGAAGTGGCCGGGCGGCAGATGCGGGTGCTGGTACCAACCGGGCAACTAGCTGAAATTAGCTACGCTGGCAAAACACCGCTGCGCCTCACACTGACACGTGGCAAAGGCATTACGGTAGCGGGCCAGCAGTTTTCGGTGAGTTTCGACAAGAAAACGGCTCGCATGAGTTCCTTTATGTACAAAGGCAAGGAGTTGCTGAGGAGTGGCCTGTACGCCAACTTCATGCGCGTTCCGACCGACAACGACGAAGGTGGCGGGGACAAAAGCTACGCGGCCCGCTGGCGCGAGGCCGGGTTGGATTCGCTGCAACTGATGGGATCTGACCTTCGGGTCGAGAAGGTCAACGCGCATGTATATAAGGTAAGTCTTATCAAAAGTCTGCAAGGGAAGGAAGGTGGCCTGTTGGTTAGTTCGCTATACACTGTTTATGCCACGGGCGACGTACATCTACAAACTACTTTTGCACCCAATGGTACTTGGCCACCCTTCGCAAAGGTTGGGTTGCAGTTCGAGATGCCGCTTCGCTACGATAAAGTACAGTGGTATGGACGCGGTCCCTACGAAACCTACGCTGACCGCAAAAGCAGCGCGAAAGTCGGGCTATACAATGGTACAGTGGACGAGCAGCATTTCCCTTACATTATGGCGCAGGAAAATGGTAACAAAACCGACGTCCGATGGCTGGCGGTGACTGATACCGATGGGCTGGGCATCTTGGCACTAAGCGATTCGCTGTTTAATATCAGCGTTCACAACTACACCGACGCTGCCCTGCTGGCCGCCAAAAAGCCTGGCGTTTCGTTGAAGAAAGACAGCGCAACCGTTGTGAATATCGACTTGGCTCAGATGGGGCTGGGCGGCGATGATAGCTGGACACCACGGGTTCACGAGCCCTATCAACTACCCGCTAAGGCATACAGCTACTCGTTCCGACTGCGCCCTATCGACACGGCAGATGATATTCCTGCGCTGGTACATAGTAAGTTACCAATTTTTGCTAAAACTCTAAGTCCGGGCACGGGTGGCGAAGCCACACTGGAAGAAGGCGAAGAGGAAGCTGCCGCGCAGCCACCCGTAAAGAAGGCACCGGCCCGCTATCCTTTTACGAAAAAGACTTATACCCAGCGGCAACGGTAAACTGTTCTTCACGCTGACATGGCGGAACCAGCTAGTGCTGGGTCTTGTAGTTTCCGGGATTTGTCAGCGGATTGAGACGGGTTGGCGTGGGGTTGGAGCCTCTGAAAAAGGATAAAACCGAGCGTCGCCTGTACTTGGGCGTGTTGACCTGAGTGATTGCACGAGGCGTATTGACGGAACGCGGCACGATGCCCACACGCGAAGAAAACCGACTTCGACGCGGTACTTTTTGCATCATTTGGGCCTTTTTAGCCTTGTGCGAGTGCTTATAGTTATGTACCGATACACCAGGGTCAACCCTCACCCTAGTTTCGTCTTGGGAGATAGCCTCAAAACCGCCCAGCAAAATCGCGCAAAGCGTAACGAAGCAAGAACGTATAGCATGCATGAGTAAATTGTATTTTTTGACTAAAAAAAATAATTATAACTGATTTAAGCAAATATAATATTTTATGCATTTAGTTGAAAATAACTACACTTGACTATAAAGATACTATTGTATTGTATAATTTAGAGAACAACAAACAGCAGAGGACAGGGAAATAGCTCCTAAAGAATTTTGTTTGGTTATCCTGAAAATCAGTAGAATTTTCTTTAGAAGAAAAGAATTCATTATTTCGAAAAAATTACACGCATGTCCATCCTGGTTTCACAACTCACCAAGCAATACGGCACTCAGAAGGCTATCGACTCGCTTAGCTTTTCGCTGCGCCCGGGCGAGATCGTAGGCTTCCTTGGCCCCAACGGAGCCGGGAAATCCACGACCATGAAGCTGTTGACGGGTTACCTTAAGCCCACCGAAGGCCGGGTGGTGGTGGCAGGTCACGACCTGACCGACGATGCGATGGCCGCCCGCCGCGCTATTGGCTACCTGCCCGAACACAATCCACTTTATCTGGATATGTACGTGCGGGAATTCCTGATTTTTGTGGGAAAACTGTACGGCATGAAGGGAAAATCCCTCTCTGCGCGAGTGGAAGAAATGGTGCAGCTTTGC
>NZ_JBGSXF010000223.1:0-3021 GCF_041751555.1 Persicitalea sp.
GGCATTCGCGACGATTACGACTTTCTGATAATTGATTGTTCGCCTTCTCTAGGATTGATTACAATCAACTGCCTGACGGCTGCCGATTCGGTCATCATTCCGGTGCAGTGCGAGTACTTTGCTTTGGAAGGGCTGGGCAAACTGCTTAATACTATTACGATTATTCAATCGCGATTGAATACCAATCTCGCCATCGAAGGAATTCTGCTGACAATGTATGACTTGCGGCTGCGCCTTTCCAACCAGGTCGTCAATGAAGTTACGACGCATTTTCAGACAATGGTGTTCGATACCATCATTCCCCGTAACGTGCGTTTGAGCGAGTCCCCCAGCTATGGGGTACCTGTTTTGGCCCAGGATGCCGATAGTAAGGGAGCCGTCAGCTACCTGAATTTGGCGCGGGAGATTTTAACGAAGAATGGCTATTTGTCACAGGATCAGCCAGTGGGAGCGGTATAGCTAGAGACGTTGCCTTCGGGTTAACGGTCAACGGTTAACGGTTATGTGACGTTCTACGATTTCCATTACAAAAGGAAGCCAAAGAAAATCCGCGAACCGTTGACCATTAACCGTTAACCGTTAACCTAATTTTATTATGGAAAACTCGAGTAAAAATAAAAGAATGACCGGCCTGGGCCGTGGGCTAGGGGCATTATTGCAAGATTCCGACTCTGTGAATGCAAATAAACCATCGGGCCGGACACCTCCTTATGAGACAATCAGCTCGATGAACGAGATCGACGTAGATTTTATCGAGGCGAATCCGTACCAGCCGCGCTCCAACTTCGATCAGGAAGCATTGCAGGAACTGGCAGATTCGATCAAAGTGCAAGGCATCATTCAGCCGATTACTGTTCGGCAATTGGGTCGCGATAAGTACCAACTTATCTCGGGCGAAAGGCGGCTGCAAGCCTCAAAGTCGATTGGGATGCAGCGCATTCCTGCCTACATCCGCACCGCCAACGACCAGCAGATGCTGGAGATGGCCCTAATCGAGAACATTCAGCGCGAGAACCTGAATGCTATTGAAATAGCGCTCAGCTACCAGCGGTTGATTCATGAGTGCAATCTGAAGCAAGAGGAGTTGGGTGACCGCGTGGGGAAGAACCGTACGACGGTCAACAATTATATCCGACTGCTCAAACTACCACCAACCATCCAGGCAGCCCTCCGCGATAGTCAGATTAGTATGGGCCACGCCCGTGCCCTGATTACGATCGACGATCTGATGAGTCAGTTAAAAATATTTAAAAGAACTATTGAGGAGGGCTGGTCGGTGCGGAAAGTAGAGGAAGAAGTGCGTAGGTTGTCGCTCACGACTCCGACCGACGAAAACAATCGCCGCATCCAGACAATCAAACAGGAAATCAGATCGTTGCAATTTCGGCTTTCTTCCTACTTCGGTTCGAAGGTCAGCATCAAAAGCGACGACAATCATAAGGGCGAAATCAAGATTCCCTTCACATCGCAAGAGGAGTTGGATCGGATACTGGGTAGTTTGGATTTAGAGAAAAAGGCTTGAAAAAGGGAATTTTGATCGTGTTACTTCTGGTATCGTTTGGGTCTAAAGCCCAGGTGACTAGTCCGGACTCATTGCCGAAAGCGGAGGTAGTTAAGGCAGTGAAGGATACGCTTCTTCCAGTATTGGAGGAGGTAGTGCGGCCTGATGAACTTGCTGAACTTGAGAATGCCAGGGACAGTATTCCCGTCACAATCATCACTAAACCAGGCGGTCCAATACCCAAAAAATCCGCTATATATTCCCTCATCCTTCCCAGCCTGGGCCAAATCTACAACCGTGATTACTGGAAACTACCTTTCGTTTACGCGGGTCTGGGGGCAGCAGTGTACACCATTCATTGGAATACCTTGCGTTATAACGACTATCTAAAACCCTACCTTTCATCCGTCGACCCTGTGACAGGGGTCTCACTGGGTGACAAATTTCCTGTATATATCAGGGCTAGAGACGAAACTCTTGACCTGACAGTGGATCAGATCAAGCGCGGAAAAACTTTCTACCGACGCTACCGCGAGTACGGTTTTGTCATACTGGGTCTGGTTTATGCCCTTACCGCCGTTGAAGCCAACGTTGCCGCCCACCTGAAAAATTTTAACGCCAATATGAACGAGGATTTGACCCTGAGATTTGAACCCTCAAACGAACGAACCCTCTTTTCACAAGCAGCTCCCGGGGTTAAGCTAGTTTTAGCATTTTAAATTATTGTTAGATCGAGTGAATGATGGACTACTTATAGCTATTCACTCATTCACTCATCGCACCGGCGACCCGGTCACTCTTTCAAAAATGAACATTCTTCTAGTCGGTTACGGTAAAATGGGTAAAGCGATCGAGCAGATTGCCCTCGAACGTGGCCATACCATTGCCGGAAAAATCGACGTCAATAACCTGGGCGAAATGGAAGCCCTCCCCACGGAAGCTGTGGACGTCGCCATTGAGTTCAGTGCCCCCGAAGCAGCCTATACCAACATAAAAATGTGTTTGGAAAAAGGCTGGCCTGTGGTTAGCGGCACTACTGGCTGGCTGGATTATAGGAGCGAGATCGAAACACTCACGGGCGAAAAAGACGGCGCCTTTTTCTATGCTTCTAATTACAGCATTGGCGTCAATCTGTTTTTCCAATTGAACAGGACGCTGGCCCGACTGATGGAGGGTCAGGGTTACGACCTATCGATTACCGAAATCCACCATGTTCACAAGCTCGATGCCCCAAGCGGCACCGCCATCACTTTGGCCGAAGGGATTCAGGCCGAAAGGGAAGATGTGAAAGGATGGAGTCTCATGCCGGAAAAGAAAAAAAATTATATACCGATTGTTTCTAAAAGGGAAGGCGAGGTACCAGGTACCCATGTAGTGAATTATGATTCGGAAGTCGATACTATTCACATTTCACACGTTGCCCACAGTCGTAAGGGTTTCGCGTTGGGTGCCGTCATCTCCGCCGAGTGGTTGCAGAATAAAGAAGGCGTCTTCGGTATGGATGATATGCTGGAAAATTT
>NZ_JBGSXF010000224.1:0-4226 GCF_041751555.1 Persicitalea sp.
GCCGTATCTGTTGGAACGTGGGATTAAGTTTAACATCCCGCTCGACCTGCGAACACCCAGCTACACCGACGTAAACGATGCGGCTCAAGGGAATATTCCTGAGGTTTGGAAAGAGGAATTCTGGCAGGAGTACTTCGACGAGATGGCCCGCCACCGCATGAACGTGATGACGCTGTGGAGCCTGCACCCGTTTCCGTCAATGGTCAATATTCCAGAATTTCCCGAGGTGGGGCTAGACGATGTCTGGCGCACGAAGGAGAAATACGACGACACATTTTCGCACAAAGGCATTGGCTACGACAAGCCCTATCTTTACGAAAATGTGGAGGTAGTCAAGAAAATTACCATTAAAGAAAAGGTGGCATTTTGGCAGAATGTGATGCAAATGGCCGACGACCGCGGCATTCGCTTTTATATTTTCACCTGGAATAAATTCACCTACGGCGCGGAGGGCAAGCATGGCATCACCGACGAGCAAGACAACGAAACGACTATCGCCTACTTTCGGGCTGCGGTGCGCGAGCTGCTAACTACCTACCCACTGCTGAAAGGTATCGGTATCACGGCGGGCGAGGGCATGGACAACAACCGCGACGACGAATACAATAAGGAACGATGGCTCTGGCGCACCTACGGCGAGGGCATCAACGATGGCCTGAAAATCGCACCGCGCGAGGATTTTCGGCTGGTCCATCGCTTCCACTGGGCGGCATTGGATGAGATTTTAGATAATTTCAAAGGTCTGAATACTCGGCTGGATCTGAGCATCAAATACGCCATCGCGCATGTGTACACTATTCCCGATCCGCCCTACACATTGCCCGCCTTCGAGTTGCTGACCGATACAACTAAAAGCTGGCTCACCCTTCGTAACGACGATGTGTACAGCATGCGGTGGGCCAACGTAGATTTTGCCCGGCAGTTTGTCAAGGCCATTCCCGAGGTAGATAAGGTGTCGGGCTATTACATGGGCCCCGACGGCTACACTTGGGGCCGTGACTACCTGAATAAAAATACCCTGGATAATCCGCCGCTGGTCTTCAAAAAACAGTGGGTCAGCAACATGATTTGGGGACGGTTGACCTATGATCCGACGTTGCCCCGCGAAATATTCGACGAAAATATCCGCGAGCGTTTCGGGGGGAGTTCTACACCAACCCTGTTGAAAGCCTGGGAATCGGCCAGTATGATTTTTCCTTTCATCACCCGCTTCGTCTGGGGCGACATCGACCTGAAATGGTTTCCAGAAGCTAACCTCAGTCACCGCATTTACAGGGGCTTTTTCAGCGTGGACGAGTACATCAAGCGCGAACCCGCTCCCGGCAGCCACATCGCTGGCATCGACGAGTGGTTGCATGATCCAAAATCCCACGAAACTCTTCGCTCCCCACTTTCCGTGGCTGATTCATTGGAAAATCTGTCCCAAACAGCCCTCAGAAATCTAAAAAAACTACCTGCCTACTCCGCTACCAACCCAGGTGAACTCTCCCAAACGTCGAGCGACATCGAGGCATTTGCAGAAATCGGTCTGTACTACGCCAACAAGATTCGGGCGGCGTATGCCCTGGCCACCTACGATAAAGACAAGAATGCCGCCGAGCAAAAGAGGAGTCTGGACTACCTCAAAAAAGCGGAGGCGCACTGGAATGATTATGCCGACATTTATTCAGCCAAAAACAGCCCCGCGCTATACAACCGCGTGGGTTGGGTAGATGTGAATGAGTTGAAAAAAGAGGTAAAAAAGGACTACGAGATTGTGCAAAATTGGAAGCCGGGGAGTGTGAAGTACAAGAAATAGGTTATAGTGGAGTAGTCCTAAGTTTTTGTATTCATTTGAGTTTGGATACCAATTAATAGTTATAAAGTGCTGCAAGCCACTGACCCACCTACCTCGCCGCTTCCTCGATATACTTAGGCGTCGGAGGATCATTGGCAAAGAACTCTTTCGGCTCGCCCCGGCTGATCGCCCAGCGGTCGATCCACGAAATGCCGTAGTTGCTAAACTTGGTAATTTTTTCGCGATAGGCTTCATCTTTCAAAGCAGTGGATAGATCTATGAAAGTGTAGCCATTACGCTGGTACATTTCGGCCAGGTCGTCGAGGTAGTCGGCGTTGAGTAGGCTAGCGTGAATGAGCAGTATCTGGGGGATTTCGCGATCAAAAAGTTTTTGGCTCGCTTCTTCGTAGAAATGTACTTTGGCCTCCATGTACTTTACGTAATCGGTGCCGATGCGTTGCATTTGTTCGGTGTCGCCTTTTCTTTGCGCCAGGCCGTAGGCTCGGGCGAACAGGTAGTCGGTATTGTCTATGGTCACGGGTGCTTCCGTATAGCCCTGATCGTATAAAAAGGTATTCAAAGAATCATAAGCCGACAGACTGGTACCGATGTGTAGAAAGGGGTGTCGAAAATATCGCCACGGCAAGCCCGCCGCTTTACTCAGAGGAGGCGTAACTACCGCTCCTTTAATAATATCGGCAGTGTAATCGGAAAAGATCACTCTGTGGTAGCTATTGTGTGAGAAGGTATGGTTGCCCAGTTCGTAACCGCCATCCAGCCACTGCCGGAGCAGGGCTACCTCCTTTGTTCGCAACATCCCGCCGGAGTAGAGTTTGCCCTCGTTTACAAAGCCAATGGCAGGGATGTCGTACTTTTTAAAGTGAGCGATGAGTTTGCTCGTGATCTCGGCGTGGTTATCTGCCCCGTAAGCCACGGTAGGCAAGTCATCCACAGTGATGCAGATTTGCCGCGACTGAGCTACGGCGAACTGGGCCGTGATGGCAAGGGCGATTATAAAAAGCTTCTTCATAGGTCAATCTTTTTTGTATTGAAACTCCTTCTCAAAACTCACTGCTCCGAAGTCCGCGTTGTCGGGTAGTTGGAAATTGTAATCGGCCTTCTGATCCATTTGAATCACCAGCGGCCCGGATGTGACCATTTCCATGACGTGGCCGCCAAACTTCCGGTCGTCAGAAATGAAGTGGAAGTGAAAACCCTTGGTATTGATATTTCCGATGAAGTCGGGGCAGTAAAAGCCGACCATCGTTCCCGATATATCGTCAGCTTCAAATACTGGGCGGTTAGGAATCAGCACATCCAGTCCTTCGACAAAGGGCCGCTGCTGTTTGGTCAATCCACCGCATTTGAGCCGGGCGAATTTCCCTTTGATGACAAACGCATAGAAGTAATTAGGCGAGGGTAATTTTGCTTTCACCCTGGCCTGCAAACTATCAAAGTTGACGCCCGTTTGGGTAATCTCGAATTCGTCATTTTTCTGAAAATGCACGGCATTGGCATACACCAATTTATCGGCATCCGCGCCTTCGGAAACTACCCCATCTTCCCGAATGCGAAAGGGGGTGCCGTCCACCATCACCATCTCGCCATCCAGCATATTGAACGAACCCAACCCGACATCCCCCTTGGTTTTGAGTGTCTCTACCGACAGGTCGGCGTCGAAGACTTTATTGGTGAAGGCCCACCAGATGGAGTACTGGAAGTAGGTGTCGTTTTGGGTAGTTTTGGTGGTAGTAGTTTCATCGGGCTTATCGACTCGTTTGCATGAAGCAAGAAGTACCAAACTAAGAAAAAAACAGAGGGAATAAATTTTCATTGTAGCTATTTCATTTAGTGAAATTCTTTTGTTCATTTATGCAAATTTTAGTTGCCTTACTGGCTTGCTGTGATTTTACGGTCTCATCAGCTCATCAATCAATGAATAAGTTATGAAAATTGATGTTCTCAGTTGGGGTTTTCCAAAAGGTACTACTAATTGATGATTAAGAATTGATTGAAAAAAGCTCACTCAGGGCCGGAAATTCTTCTCCTGCGTCAGCAGAAATTTGTCAAATTCAAAGCCATCTTCCCGCATCGAAAACTGAATGGTATGCTTACCGGGAGTTTCGATATCGAGGTAGATTAGGTACGGCTCGCCGCAATGTACTTTCTGAGTCCGTTGCTTGCTTTCCCAGGTCCAGGCGTTTTTGCCTTCGCACCATTGCATCCGCTGACCTGACTCTGGCCATTGGCCATCCAACCCTAGGTGGATGCCGTTGTCTTCCGAACCCGTGGAATAGGCCCGCACCCACACGTAGTAGCGACCCGTCGTTTTGAAACTCACCGGATAAGAAAGCACCGCCATCTCGCCCGCTACGTTGGAGAAATTTTCACTTTTTATCAATTTGTCGTCGTGCGTCACGCGCGTATCCGGCAGGCATTCGACGTAGGC
>NZ_JBGSXF010000225.1:0-11763 GCF_041751555.1 Persicitalea sp.
ATGCTTGTTCGTCTTTCTCACTATGGGTTTGAGAATACTGTTGCAAGTTGTAAACTGCATCTTTTTGTGCTTTTGACCATAATCCTTCTGCGCCTACAAAAGCCCTTACGGACGAAAGGGTATGAACAGCAAAATAAAGTGTTCCAATTTCAACAACAATAAGAACAGCCATGATACCTACCACGGAATATAACTTCCTGGCAATAGAAAGATTTTTGAACCAACTGAAAAAAGAAAAAGTTGTCATGGTTAATGTACTATTACAAATATTGCTTTAACCATTCTTTTGCCTCAGTTTCATCATTAAACATTTTTACGGGATACGGTTGTTTTTTGATACTAAAAAATAGATTAGCCGCCATTTTTCCTACGGCCGAGCGAGAGATTATGGCCACTGCTTTTGCGATTTCCGGTATTACCTCTGCGGCATAGTCACGCATTTCTTTGTTAGCCGGAGGCGCATCCGTGCTGTCAGAAAGCAGGCAAATTTTTTTTCCGCCTGTTATCTTTCTAAATTCTTCCATCGTCTTTTTTGCTTCTTCTACCGTTTGCTGAGGAACTTTTTTAGCTACGGTGCAGAGAATTCCATGTTCATCAAACCACATCGTGGATGTCGGCAACTCAAAGACTTCGGTATTTTCGGGGGGGACCATATCTTGTTTATGATTTGTGGTTGATTAATTTTTGCAAATGCAACAATACGAAAATTTTTGTTTCAAGTGCTCAGGTCTATAGGACACAGACTCCGGATAAACAAAATTATCCTACCAGTCAAACAAGCCACCTGCCAGGTACTTCATACCCGAATCACAGGCAACCGTTACGACTGTATGACCGGGCCCCAACTGGCAACCAATGTCTAGTGCAGCGGCCACGTTAAGTCCGGTAGATGTACCCGCAAAAATACCTTCACGAGCGGCGAGGAGCCGGGCAGTTTCACGAGCGCGTGCTTCCGATATAGCACCTACTTCATCGTAAGCTTCAGCCGATAACATCGGTGGAATAAATCCCACTCCAACACCATCGATACTGTGGCTGCCTTTGATACCCTGCGTCAACATTGGCGATTCTGCGGGTTCAAGAGCCACTACTTTCGTATCAGGGCCGGTATGTTTCAGTTCCAAGGATACGCCCGTAAGCATTCCCGCCGTGCCAACAGCTGCCACGAAAACGTTCACGAATGCCGGACACTGTTGCCGAATTTCCTTACCCATTTTTCGGTATCCTTCAATGGCATCACGGTTTTCAAACTGGCGCGTCCAATAGTTCTCAGGATCTTGTCCCAATTCCGCCGCTAACCCAATCATGCGAGGAATCAAGTCGGGTGTAATTCGGCCACCCTCGCTTGAAACAAGCTGAATTTCGGCACCTAATGCTCGCATTGACTGTAGTTTCTCTTTTGCAAAAGCGTCCGAAGTGATCACCCGGAAGCGATACCCTTTCACCGCGCAAACAAAGGCTAGTGCTGTGCCGGTACTCCCTGCTGTACACTCGACTACTGTCATGCCGGGCCGGAGAGTACCCCGTTGTTCGGCTTCTTCAATGATAGCCAGCGCCATACGATCTTTAAAGGAACCCGTGGGGTTCAGGTACTCCAATTTCAGGTAAACATCAGCACATTGATCGGGAACGATGTTGCTTAGACGCACCAATGGCGTATTTCCAATTGCAGATAGTGCATTGTATGCTGTTGAATGCATAGGATACGAACGATAAAGGATTCACCACGAGTCAAAATCTGCTTTATTGGTAAGAAAGACCCGGCTGTATGTGCTTCAGATACATCGAGCGCCGTTGTTCATAGTTTTCGACACTACGAACTCCAAATAGTGGGCCGTTGAACGGGGCCGACCGTCGGTGGCTATTTACTTTTGGTACGCAGTCTCCCTTCGGAAGACATACGCACAACTTGACGGCGGTGAAAGACTACGAAGCGCGAAAGATTAGAAGCTTACGAAGAACGGAATAAGAAACTACTGCCTGTGAACCATAATCCATTTATATAGGTATAGCTATATAAAACCGATTAATCAACTACCTTTATAGAAATGAAATGGAAAGGTTTTCTTCTTCTTGGCTGCATAGTATTTGCCAGCAGCTGTCAGAAAGATGATGCAAATGATCCGAATGTAGCCTGTGACAGGGCTATCCCAACCACAAAAGCACCGCAGAGCGAAGTGACTACCTTGAAACAGTACCTTGATGCGAATAACATCAAGGCTACGGCGGACGATAGGGGATTCTACTATACCATCGACTCACCTGGGTCAGGAGCTAAACCTACTTTGTGCTCGAATGTTACGGTTAACTACCGGGGTACGCTAACGAACGGCAATATGTTTGACAGTGCCTCAGGCATAAGTTTCGACTTATCAAGGCTTATTGTAGGCTGGCAGCAGAGCATTCCCTTGATCAGCCCCGGTGGTAGCATCACGCTGTACTTACCGCCGAGTCTGGCGTACGGATCACAAGCACAATCGGGTATTCCGGCTAATTCGATCCTTATTTTCAAGATAGACCTTACCCGCATCAATGGATGAATGACAGGGTGTCCGGTTCGGGAAGCCTATCGATAACTGGCTCCACGGTATGGTTCGTATTCGAGTCCCATAAAACAACACGGCTGGTGTACTCATTGAGGCTGGCGTGAAGTAAGCAGTGTTGTTTATAAAGTTTGACACTACGAACCTCAAATAAGAGGCCGCTCGACGGGCTAACCCGTCGAGTGGCTATTTGCTTTTGGTACGCAGTCTCCCTTCGGAAGGCCCCGCACACCGTGGATCTAACATTTTCTTTTGCTGGTATTCGCGTTGCAAACGCGAGGAGATTCAACCCCGATTGCAAATTGGTTAGCGGGGAAAAATGGTGGTGGATCGTTAAAAACGGCCTTTTATTTTTAGTACGCAGTCTCCCTTCGGAAGACATACGCACAACTCGCCAACGGTGGAAGACTACGACGAACAGGGGGCACAACGCGTTGATGGTGGAAGACTACCAAGTACTGGGTCATAGAAATCCACGGTGGAGGAAGACCACAGCGAACTAGTTTAATTTCCAAAATCTGGAATCACAATTTTTAAACTAGAATCATTCTCATATATGTCAATAAGCTCATTATATTTTTTGAGTAAAATTTCTAAATTATTGATAGATATCTCTCGCTTGAATTCACTTAATTCATCTAAATTTTGCGAGATAAATTGTTCAATACTGTATATGTTTACTTTTGATCGATAGCTTGGATCCAAATCTTTGGTTAGATCGCTGATTCCCATTCTATCTGAGGGAATCAGTAGATAAGTAGTTCTCCCAGATTTTGCATTTTCAAGAGCCTTTGTGAAGTGATCCAAGTTAGGAGATTTTGTAACGTGAATCACGCTGTTACCAAGATCAAAATCCCCTCTTCGCTTCGTCTGAAAATCCGCAGTCGATGCCTTATTGTGTGAAACAATAACGTTACTATTATTTCGATACCTTAATTCTAATTTAGCACCAACTAAATGTTGTAAAATGGCTCCTGAATTACTGGAAGAAGTGTTAATAATCTTTGAAATGAATGAGCCAATAGTTTCATTGCTAGAATAATTCACCTCGATACCACCTAACGCCTCATGCTCATCAAGCTTGTTTAATACAAGATTATTCAGTACTCTCACAGATGCTAATCCGTATTCTCGAAGTAGGCTATTTGGAGCATTATAAACTACCGAATTAACTATTTTAATCATGTCGAGACCGGCTCGCTTGGTTCCTGTACTCGTCCTGCCAGCTTCACCTCCTGACTTTGGGATCAGATCTGCCCTACCTAAGGTGCTTAATGCTAAATTGATTTTGTGGGAGGTGTGGTTTTTAATTGATCTATCACCAAAATGTTCACCTTTATCAGTGCTATCCACCGCAAGAGTGTTTTCGAATCCCCAAGGTTCATTTTCTGAACTGGATAAAAAATTGTGTAATACGACTAAGGCACCGTATAATCTTCCTCTAATTGGTAAGCCTGAATGAGTATCCATATGGGATTCAGACCAGTCTTCAAACAATTTAGAGATGTTATCTTCAATATTTTTGGGTAGTTCCTGCATTAAATTTGAAGTGATTGTCGATTTATTTTTGATGTTTTTATTAGCTTCATGTAATGGAGTTAAATAGTTTGAATCAAGCCATGATATCACAGAACTACAAACTCCATCACCAAATCCAAATAAGTAGTCATTAAGACTGTGTTTTGGAGAGATATTAAATTTGGGAGCACCCATCAAATGTGCCGCTTCTTTCGCGTTTATAAGGCGCACATTAAATTCGCCTCTACCTACCCGAATTAGAATTTGTTTCGCACTACCTCCTTTTGCAGTTCTTAGACATCCAGCAAGTTGATCTACTCTTATTTCAGCTGTGCTTTGCTTAATGCCGTCTCTGATCCTCATTCTTCTGAAAGCTGTGCCGTAAAAATACTGTTCTTTCTTTTTTCTTGATTTTATCCATTCTTGATGCTTTGTCGACATCTGTGAGAATAGATAATTTGTTCTTTCCTGATCCCAAAATATTTTATCAGTTTTATCTATGATACTTTCGAGAGTAATGTTAGATAAAGGCAAAGGCCTATCGGTTAAGAATGACCAAGACAAGTCAGAATTTTTTTTGATTACATCTATGACAGATTTAGGTCTTGACCAAGTCTCAAATACTTCATCTTGAATGATATTTTTAGTATTGATTCCTTTCTTTAATGAAATAATAAAAACACGTTCTCGGCTTTGAGGAACAAAATGTTTAGCATCTATTAATAATAGATCATTGCTATACCCTAGTTTATTGAAGTGTTGTAATAAGTATCGTACGTCCAAGCCATTGTTAGATTTTAAAAGTCCTTTTACGTTCTCAGTTAACATGACGGAAGGTCTTTCTTCTTCATTTTTGGCATATAAAGCCCCTAATAGACTATCTATAGCGCTCGATTCTTTTCCATTCTGAATACCTTTTCTTCTACCAGCGGCTGAAATATCTGTACATGGGAATGAGGCATGTCCAAGAAATGTCGAAGGAAGTTCTGATGCTTTAAGCTCAAATATATCTTTAACCGAATATCTGTCAGATAGCCCATTAAAATGTGATTCAAATATCTGGAATTTTTTTTGCTCGTAATCCAACGCAAATGACAAATGCCAATCATTAGGTACTAGCGCATAATCGACAAGTCCTATTCCAGTAAATATATCAAAATATGTTTTTTGCATTCGTATGATACAGTTTCTACTCAGAAAAAGTAATGTAAAAGGGCAGATATTTGTCTATGCTATCAAACCGACAAACATCTATTGAGAATTAAACATTCACATAAGCTGATAAGAAGACTCCTTTATTCCTTCACTTCCCTCTTTTTAAAATCCAATACAGCGGCGCTCCCCCCAAAAACAACAACCACCCAATCAAAGCCGAACTTGGGTCGGTTATAATCACATTGACGGCGACGACGAGTAAAAATAGCACAAAAAAGCCGGGCAGCCACGGGTAGCCCCCCATTTTGAAACCCCGCTGAGGGTCAGGGGTACAATAAACTTCACATATCCACGCTCAATTTCAAATGTCCTCCAAGCCCTTCCTGAATTATCCGCATGAGGGTCGAAAGGCGGATGTCACTCGCGTTGTTTTCAATTCTGGAAATGTAGGTCTTGGTAGTTCCGCATTTTTCGGCCAGCTGTTCCTGTGTCATACCCTTTGATTTGCGCAGTTCCTGGAGCATAACCCCAAGTTTGAAAGCTTCAAATTCTTGTTCGTATTTCTCTCTGCTATCCGTTCCGGGTGCGCCGTACTGCTCGTCGAGATGGTCGGCGAAGGAAGTGAGATTATTCATGGTCTTTTTCATCGAAGTATTGCTTTTTGAGTTTTTCTGCTAGTTCAATTTCCTTTTTCGGGGTCCTCTGGGTTTTCTTTTGAAATCCGTTTATCAAGATAATTAGCTGCCCTTTGTCAAAGAAACTAAACACCCGGTAAATGTTGGAGCCAACTTCGACTCTAATCTCATAGAGTCCGTCCGTGCCAGTAAGGTGCTTGAAATATTTATCGGGAATTCTGTCCAGGGTGGCTACCAACTGTAATGTCCAGTCGAATTTCTTCTGAACGGCTGGATCTAAGGTTTTAAGAAAACTCTTGTAGTAGTCCTTGAAGTAGTAAACGTCCCTTATGAATTTATTTTCCATTTCGAGCCTTTGACGGGATAAAGTTAGCTAGTTAGGTAATATTTTCCAAGCCAAGTAAAATAATCTTATACTTGAAATAACCCTTTGGTCTAAACCTCACTTCCCCCTTCTTAACACCCAATACAACGGCCCGCCCCCCAAAAACAGCAACCACCCAATCAAAGCCGAACCCGGATCGGTTATAATCACATTAACCGCGACGACGAGTAAAAATAGCACAAAAAAGCCGGGTAGCCACGGGTAGCCCCACATCTTGAAGCCCCGGTGTAGGTCGTCTTTGCCGGCGCGGGCCCGGAACACGA
The DNA here is from genome assembly GCF_041751555.1 of Persicitalea sp. NCBI lineage: Bacteria > Pseudomonadati > Bacteroidota > Cytophagia > Cytophagales > Spirosomataceae > Persicitalea > Persicitalea sp. The sequence goes on from NZ_JBGSXF010000225.1 coordinate 6,500, forward strand.
ACAGCGTGGCGGCGGCACTCGCAATGGCGATGCTGTCGATGGACATCACGTAGTTGACAATCTTCTCGAAGGTGTCCAGAAACCAGAGCGAGCCGATGGAGGTGGCGGCCAGGAAGGTGAGCGTGAACTCCTGGGTTTGGGTGCGGGAATTGACGCGCTTAAAAATGGCGGGCAGAATCTGGTCGTCGGCCATGGCGTAGTACACGCGCGGGATCGAGAGCATCATGGCGTTGACGAAGCCCAGCACCGAGAGGAAAATCGCCAGCGAGAAAAATACTTCACCCCACGGCCCGAACACTACCCGCGCCAGATCGGCGGCGATGAGGTTGGAGTTGCGCAATCCCTCGAAACCCAGCGCCCGGTAGTAGGTGTAGTTGAGGACCAGGTACAGCCCCAGCACCGTAAACATCCCAATGAAAATACCCCTGGGCGTATTGCGCACCGGGTCTTTGATGTCGGCCCCGAAATTGAGCGTATTCTGGTAGCCACCGTAGGAGAAAAACACGGCAATGAGGCTCGCTCCGAAAGCCGTAAACCAATTCGTGGTCGCAGGTACTTCGGCCACCACGGCGGTATCAGTGGTAGCCGCCGGGTAGAAAACCCCCAGGCAAAGTACCAACATCATCACGATTTTGGAGCCGCTGAGCAGGTTTTGGGTGCGCGAGCCCGCCCGGATGCCCAGCATGTTGATGACGTAAAAACAAAACAGCGTCAGCGCCGCCGTCCCCTGAATGCCGCGTTGGTTGTGGAGCCACTCGGGCAGCAGCGGGTTCAGGTACTCGCACCCCAGCAGGGCTACGCCCGCCATGCCCGCGCCGTAGGTGAGCACCAGCGCCCAGTTGATCATGAAGGCGTACATCGGGTGAAAGGCGGTGGAAATGAGTTTATAAAATCCGCCGGGAAAGTGGTGCCGCGACCCGATTTCGGCGAACACAAAGGCCCCGAGCAAACTCACCAGTCCGCCCACGACCCAGGCCCCAAAAAACAATTCGGGCGATCCCGCCTGTCGGGCCACGATGGCGGGCGTCCGAAAAATCCCCACGCCAATGACGAGGCTGATGACGATCATCGCCACGTCGAAGGCGTTGATTTGGGGGCGGATATCGGAGGAGGGTTTGGGCATAGGTTTTTGTGGTACGGGCATCTTGCCCGTCTTTTTGATTCTTTTGAATCCGCGAAACGGGCAAGATGCCCGTACCACAGGGCTAATGAAAAAACAAATACCCCAGCCAAATCCCCGCTAGCACCCCCACAAAATCCGCGATCAACCCCGCCACAATCGCGTAGCGAGTGTTTTTGATGCCGACGGAGCCAAAGTACAAAGCCACAATATACAGCGTCGTATCCGCCGAGCCCTGGAAAATACAGACCATGCGCCCGATGAACGAATCCGGCCCGAACTCCTTCATGGCGTCGATCATCAGGGCGCGGGCGCCGCTGCCACTAAGTGGTTTCATCAGGGCCACGGGCAGCGCGTCGGTGAATTCAGTGTTGAAACTGGCGAAAGAGAAGAGGTACTTTAAGCCGTCGATCATATAATCCATCGCCCCACAGGCCCGGAACGCCGCAATCGCCACCAGCATCCCCACGAGGTAGGGAATAATGACCACCGAAGTACTGAACCCGCTCTTGGCCCCTTCGATGAAGGAGTCGAACACGTTGACTTTTTTGTAAAGCCCACCCAGCAGAAAGCCCGCCACGATAAGCAGCAGTACCGAATTGCCGAAGACGATCGAAACGGTCTCGATCTGCTCCTTGGGCAGTCGCGCCAGGAAGAAAAGCCCGATGGCGATGAAGGCGGTGAGTCCGCCCAGGCCAAACATGATGGTGCGGTTGAAGATATTGAGCCGCTGCCAGGTGGCCGTGATGAGCATACTCACCACCGTGGTCACATAAGTACCCACCACGCAGGGGATAAATACATCCGATGGACTTTCGGCCCCGAGAATGGCGCGTTGAGCGATAATACTGAGGGGGATAATCTGCAAGCCCGACGTATGCAGTACCAGGAACATGATCTGGGCGTTGGAGGCCGTGTCGGGGTCGGGGTTGAGGGTTTGCAGACTCTGCATCGCTTTCAGTCCGAATGGCGTGGCGGCATTGTCGAGGCCGATCATGTTGGCGGCGAAGTTCATGATCATCTCACCGTTGGCGGGGTGGTCGCGGGGTACTTCGGGAAAAAGCTTATGGAAAAAAGGTCCGATGACCCGCGCCAGCACATTGATGGCCCCGGCTTTCTCGCCGACATTCAGAATACCCAGAAAGAACGTCATGACACCCGCCAGCGGCAGGGCGATGTCCATTACGGCGACCTCAGCCATGTCGAGCATGCCTTCCACGACGAGTTTGAAGGTAAGCGTATCGCCCAGGAAAATGAACTTCACCAGGGCGATGATGAAGGCAATGACAAAGAAGAAGACGAAAATGTAGTTTAGAGCCATGCGGGGAATTTGAGGAGAAGGGAGAAAAGCAGGAAAGGGAAAAGGTTTTAAACGGGGTACCCCGTAGCGCACAAAGTGGACGTTGGCGCAATTTAATGGAGTTTGTGGTTTATTCTAAACCCCGCCAGCGGTTAGGTGCTTCACGATCTTCTTCGAGTCCAGATTGATCCCGCGCAAAATGCCCGTCAGCGGCTCACTGAAACCCAGGAAGTAAAGTCCGGGAAATGCATCGTACCACAATTTATCTACCCCGCCGCGTCGATTGAGCAGGGGTTCCAGCTCAGGTACCAACTCGCCTAACCAGGCCCGGTAACCCGTGGCAAGTACCACTGCGTCCACACCCAGCACTTGACCGTCCGAAAGTTCGACGCTGGTGGCACTGAAATGACTAATCCCGGTAGTGACCTTAATTTTTTCGGCTTTAATCTGTTCGATTGTGCCGACGTCCAGCACCGGAATGCGACCCATCCGAACGCCCTCGGAGGGAGAATATTCCGGCGTTTGCAGGCCATAGGCCGACAGGTCACCCACGGTTCGTTGCTGGATAAACCGCGAAATAGCATCATAAGCCCGGTTTGGCAATAGGGCACTCATGACAATGGCCGCCAATTGGGTAGGTTTGCCCGCAATATCACGCTTCATAATATTGGTCGGACTTCTTACGGACAGGAAAGTACTGGCAGCCTGTTGGCTCAAATCGAGGGCGATTTCGGCCCCGCTGTTTCCCATCCCCACCACCAGCACATTTTTACCCCGAAAAAGATCGGCATTTTTGTATTCGCTGCTGTGCAGGATCGTGCCCTGGTACTTCTCCTGTCCTGGCCAGCGGGGTACATTCGGCACGCGGTTGTAGCCAGTGCAGAGCATGACGTTTTCGGCCCGGAATGTATCGGTCGCCGTTTTTGCCACCCAAAAAGTACCCTCTCGTCTGAGCTTTTGCAGCGCTTGACCGAACAGCGGCTTAATATTGAAATGATTGGCGTAGTTCTCCCAGTACTTGATCAAATCCAGTCGGGGCACGAAAACGGGGTAGTTTTTCGGAATAGGACGGTGGGGAAGACCGGAAAACCGACGGTCGGTGTGCAGGTGAAGGCGGTCATAGTGGTGGTGCCAGGCTTCTCCGATGTGAAGGCCCTTCTCGATCACCGTGAAATCCTGCCCTGCCTTAGCCAGTCTTCCCGCGATGGCTAAGCCGGATGGCCCCGCACCGATAATCAGGTTTTTCATTTCCAGAGTACGCTCCGATGGATTGATAGGCGTGCTGATTTTTCCGCTAAAAGTACTTGCGTCAGGAGAGGTCTTTTCTTCCTTTCCGGTGAAATAAAAGAAACTTCAACCCAAAAGCAATCCCCATGACACCCGCGTAAAGCAATGCCGACACCGGGTTATAAATCGTCAGGGCAACCAGAGAAACTAACGCAATCATCAACGTTACCCACGGCACCAGCGGGTAGCCCGGCGTACGGAAAGGACGCTCTAACTCAGGTTCTTTTTTGCGTAAAATAATGAAGGACACCAGGGAAAAAGAATACATCGTCAACGCGCCGAAGGCCGAGAGAATGATGATTTCGGCGGTGGACTGCGTGAGCAGAGCAGCCAGGCCGATGCCCATATTGAGGAGCAAAGCGTTGGCGGGCGTCCGGTACTTAGCGTGAATTTTGCCAAGGAGGGCCGGGCCATTCCCCAGTCGGCAAAACTCGTAGGTAGAGCGCCCGGCGGCCAGCAGCAGTCCGTGGAAGGACGCGACCAGCCCGAAAATTCCGAAGCCGATGATGACGTTGTACAGCGGGTGCTTCTCGGTACCGACTTGTTGCAAGGCCAGGGGCAGGGGAGAGTCGGACGCCAGTCCGGCTTCGTCGAAAACTACCCCTTCCCATCCCGAAACGCCCACTGCCGAAACAAAGGTGAAGCCGCAAAGTACTACCAGCGTCGCCATCGCTAGCAGAAAGCCGCGCGTGAGGTCGCGCTGCGGGTTCAGGCTTTCTTCGGCGACATTGGCCAGTCCTTCGATGCCCAGAAAAAACCAGATCGCGAAGGGCATAGCGGCAAAGACGCCGCCCCAGCCATTGGGCAAGGGGTTGGTAGTGAAGGCTTCGGTCGAGAAATTGGGGAGCGTAATGCTTGCGAAGAGAATTAGCCCAATCACAGCCACTACCGTCACGAACAACTCGAAAGTAGCGGCTACGTTGGTGCCCAGGATGTTGAGGATGGTAAACAAAATGTACACGCTGACTGCAATCGCTAGCGGCGGCACCGACGGCACGAACAGCGACACGTAGGCTCCAATCCCCGCCGCGATGGCCGGGGGCGCGAAAAGAAACTCGATGTTCTGCGCCATGCCCGCCAGGAAGCCACCCCGCTCGCCGATGGCGCGGCTGGCGTAGTCGAAGGCCCCGCCCGCCTTCGGAATGGCGCAAGCCAACTCGGCGTAACTCAGCGTGAAGCCCAGATACATGAGAATCACCAGGCCCGTCGCGACAGCCATACCCAGCGTCCCGCCTTCCTGCAGGCCCAGGTTCCAGCCGAAGTACATCCCGGAGATGACGTAGCCGACGCCAAGGCCCCAGAGGAGGGTAGGGGTGAGGGTCTTTTTGAGCTTCATTTCTTGAAAAGCAACGCCTTGATCGGCTGAATGCGGGTGATCACATACGTTGGAATTAACAGTACCAAACCTACCAATAACAAAGTCAAAAGATTGATAAGCAACACTGTCCACCAATCGAAGACGATCGGAACGGTATCCATAAAATAATTCACTTGATCGAGTGGAATAAGGTGAAACTGCCACTGCAGCCACGCCAGAAACAGTCCCGCGAAGTTGCC
>NZ_JBGSXF010000226.1:0-7770 GCF_041751555.1 Persicitalea sp.
GATGCAACTCATCTGGTCGGATGCAGGTGACAATCATTCTACCAACTACAAGTGGAATCAGATGGAGATTGAGATTTTGACGGAATAAACGGGTGTTTTTTGGAGCATACTGACCATTAATAGTAAAGGAGAATGAAAATACGAGCCGCCGTCCTGCACGAAATGGGCCGGGAACGACCCTACACGCAAAGTAACCCGCTTATTATTGAAACCGTTGATTTAGCCGCTCCGCAACGGGGTGAAGTTTTGGTAAAAATCAAAGCGGCCGGTTTATGTCATTCCGATTTGTCGGTCATCGATGGCAATCGTCCCCGCCAAACGCCGATGGTGCTGGGCCACGAAGCAGCCGGCGAAGTGGTTGAGCTGGGCCCGGACGTGTCGGATATAGTCGTTGGCAATCACGTCGTGTTTTCGTTCCTGCCTATCTGTAACCACTGTACGCCCAGCATGACCGGCCGCCCGGCCCTGTGCGAGAACGGGTTGACAGCCAACAACAAGGGCGAATTATTGGGGGGTGGGAGACGGCTTCAGAACGGGCAACAGCAGCCCATCCATCACCACATGGGCGTGTCGGGTTTTGCGGAATACACCGTCGTTTCCAGAAAATCGGTTGTGAAAATAGATCCGACGCTACCGTTCGACATAGCGGCTTTGTTTGGGTGCGCTGTTATGACGGGCATAGGAGCTGTGGTCAACACGGCAAAGGTGTCGCTGGGTCAAACCGTACTGATTACGGGCATGGGCGGCATTGGCTTTGCTGCGTTGCTGGGCGCATTGGCCGCCGGGGCCAGCCAGGTCATCGTGGCCGACATCAACCCCGATAAACTTACCAAAGCCCTCGAATTAGGTGCCCATGCTGTGGTAGATTCCGCCCAGGAAAACGCCGTGGAGCAGGTAAAAGACCTGACCGGCGGGGGCGTGGACATTGGTTTTGAGTTTGCCGGGGCGGTACCGGCCCTGGAATTTACCTACAACGCCACGGGCCGGGGGGGTAAAACCGTTACGGCGGGTTTGCCGCACCCCAGTAAGCTCATGCAGTTGGCCCCGGTTAAATTGGTGGCCGAAGAACGCACGTTGCAGGGGTCTTACATTGGCAGTTGCGTGCCCGTTCGGGACATACCAGCTTACATAGCCTTGTACCAGTCGGGCCGGTTGCCCGTCGATAAACTCATGACCCACAAACTGCGCTTGGACGAGATCAATGAAGGTTTCGAACGATTAGCCAACGGCGATGCCATTCGGCAAATAGTAACGTTTTGAGCATTATACTTGTTGCAACACTATAAATCAATTCATTAAATAGAAATTCCATAGACCAGCACATACTTCCAAAGTGTCGTCATATTTTCCAAAGTCACGCATTCGTAAACGGTCCGAAGCAATACGGTAACGCTTCATTCGCCCTATACTGTCGGTCCGCCGAAGCGGCTCGATTCCAATTCGTTGACTAGCTAGCTCCCTGTTTGAAAGCTTCTGCTCGTTGGTCAGCGGGCACTTCTTTTGGGCCTTAACTGGCAGGTAGGCCTGGCGGCATTAGTAATCTTTTGCGGAACCCTGGTAACCTGAATCCAAACGTATGTCGAATTTTTCAAACCAATCCTGCTGAGGCGGAAATTCCTCTTTCAGCATACTATAATCATGCGTTTTCCCCACATAGGGCTTGACTACTCTATGGTACAATTTTCCCCACGGGTTAGCTGTACGAGATCATAAATGCCCTAATACAGCTACAGTCAATTCTAACGGGCTAGGGTCTTCCTGGTTTTGTAGTTTGGAATAATTTACCCAGTTTTTGAGTACAGTATAACTGAACTATACCAATTAGCTAAGGCGATAAAAGTCGTTCATCAGAGAGGTGAAAACGGCAGAAAACTGCTTCTGATAAATTGCTTTTAGGTCTTCTACTGATGTCAGGCCCAGAGCGGCAACCGCAAGCCTCACCGTGGGGATCAGCTCCTGATTGAAATCAATGCCGCCATCGGCGAACTGGACAGGAATCATTACTTCTTTCTGAAAAACAATCGGCTCTGTTTGTATCTTCATGTCTGAGTGGATTTCAATTATCTGATAACGAATTCATTGGCGACCGCCTTCTGATATGCTTGCTGGTATTCTTGCTCACTTATTGGAACCCCCACCTCGTAGGTGCACCAGGTCCCCGTCAGGTTAAAAGGCTTCCGGGGATTAACAGGATCGTAGGGGTGGTTGTGCTCAATGGAAATAATAGGCTCCCTGTCAAGGAAATTGATCACCTCTTGGTAGCCGTGCCTGGTTTTGCCATCGCCGCCCAAGACTTTATAATGGTGAAAGATCCCGTCCTCCTGGTGTCTTTTGAAAAAGGCTATTTCCGTCGATTTACACATGATCGGGCAAGGTCAGATTAAACCAATTCAAATCTCTTGATCTGCACGCGGTTCTTTTCGAACTCTTGTTCAGCCTTCCTGAGGTCATACCCCCTCTGCATTCTCAACCAGAAGTCTGCCTTTCCGCCGAAAGCCTTGGAGATCCGGATTGCCATATTGGGCGTGATACCCCCCTTCTGGTTGACAATCTTAGAAAGTGTCAGCCTGGATACCTGTAGCAGTTCCGCCGCGCTGCCAAGGCTCAGATGGGCGGGGACCAAGACATCCTCCTTGAGAATGCTGCCCGGATGCACGTTGATGCTGCTGTGTCTTTTCATAATCGTCTGTAAGAGTTAGTGATAGTCTATAAAGTCCAAATCGAAGGCGGTGTGATCCGTGTTGCTGAATTTGAAAATGATCCGCCAGTTTCCCGAAATGTCCATCGCCCAAAAATCCTTCAGGTTTCCTTTAAGCGGGTGGGGGCGTAAAAAGATCAAATCCTGCAAGTCGTCCGGCACCAGTTCCAATTCATCAATAATGGATAATACTCGTTCTATCTTAGGTACCATCGAAGCAGGCAGCTTGCTCCGGTCGCCCTTCGTCCAGAACAGTTTCAGCCCCTTGTGCTGAATGGAGATAATCATCAGTCAAACTTTTTTATATACTGCAAATATACAGTATATAAAGATTAAAAAATCGATTTGGAATTAATTCTCGTCAGTCAAGCGCTTGGCCACCGTACTTCCTATGCTTACCCCACGCAGCCGCAGGTACTTATACAGCGTCATTTTGGAAACCCCGACCGTTTGGGCGATTTCGTTGACTCCCAACTTTCCCTCTTTGTAATACACTTCGGCCAGCATTGCCTTTTTCTGGGCTTCGGTGGACAGCCCCCGCCGCCTGCCGCCCTTCCTGCCTCTCGCCCGGGCAGCGTCAAGACCCGCCCTGGTCCTTTCCCGGATCAAGTCACGCCGGTAAGCCGACGGTCAGCCGCTGCTGTGCGCTCGAACTCGGCCAGCGACCCGAAGATGTTCAGGATCAGCCTGCCCTGCGGGGTGGTGGTGTCGATTGCATCCGTCAGGCTTTTCAAACCCACACCCCGGCTCTCAAAGTCGGTGACCAGTTCCAGCAAGTTTTTCAGCGATCTCCCCAGTCGCCGGGCGGCCGGAGCCGTCGAGCTTGTAGGTGCCCACTACGTCCCCTTGGCGCAGTTGGCCAAGCATCCTCGCCAGCTCTGGGCGATCCGCTTTGACACCTGAGACTTTTTCCTGAAAAATGATCTCGCAGTCTGCCTTTGCCAGAGCGTCCAATTGCAATTCCAAATTCTGATCCCTCGTCGAGACCCTTGCGTATCCTATCCGCATTCTGTATAGTTTTTGCCAATTTCCGGGAAACTTAATTAGACTTTGATTGCTGTACAAGTTTTATTTACAAATCCGCCCGTTTGGTGCCGCCTTTCACCCAGCCCGGCACGGATGGGACAAAGTACAGTTAAACCCACCTTTGATTTGACTCCCCCATGCCCCGTAAGGACTACCTCTCCCACGAGCAGCGGCAGCGCTTCGACTCGCCGCCCAGCCTGACCAACGCCCAGCGGGCCGTGTTCATCCAGTTGCCCGAGTGGGCCGAGCAGTTCTACGCTACGCTCCCGACCTCGACTAACCGCGCGGGGTTCCTACTCCAGCTCGGCTACTTCCGCACCGTGTGCCGCTTCTTCGAACCCCTCCAATTCCGCCAGGGGGACGTAACCTTCATTCAAAAGTCGGGTAAGAACATCGATCCCAACCAGGTGGACATGGCCGCCTACCAGCAGTCCAGCAGCTACTACCGCCACCAGGGGGAGATACTCAGCCGCCTCGGCTTCGAGGCCTACACAGCCGCACACCAGAGCCTGTTGTTGGAGGAGGCGAAGCGGCTGGCCCATTTACAGGTGAGCCCGGAGGGCATTGTCGACTCCTGCGTGGCATTCCTGCGGGACAGGCGGGTGGAGACACCAGCGTACAGTAGCCTTCGGGGTGTCATCCATTCTGCTTTGTCGGAATATAGGTCGGATCTGGAGCAAGTTCTGGAAAGGCACCTTCATGCGGCCGACAAGGACATGCTTGACGATCTGCTCAGCAAACCGGATCACCTGTTCAGGTACGAGCTAACCTACCTCAGGAAGATCCCGCAGTCCATGAGGCCCCCCATAATCAGGGAACGGGTCGGACTTTTCGAGAGGTTCAAGGAGATAGCCATCCAGCTTGGCCCGCTAATCAAAAAGCTCGATTTCTCGGAAGCGACTATCCGCTACTACGCACAGTACGTGCTTGATAGCAGGAGTGCCAACGTGGCCCGGCGCGGCACCGACCGATACCTGCTGCTGGTCGCCTTCGCCGTTCACCAGTACCTCAGCCTCGGCGACGCTCTGGTGATCACTATGCTCAACGCCATGAGCAGCAGCTTGACCAACTGCGACAATCGGGTCAAAGAAGACCATTTCCGGCAGCGCCACCAGACGGCCACCCTGGTGGGGCGGGTTACCAAGCGCAATCAGGATCACATCGACGCCCTGGGTTTGATAGAACGGGTAACCAATGACGGAACGCTTGATGACACGGCCAAAGTAATACAGATCAGGGCCATCATCGACCGAAAGAAAATCACCCAGTCAACGCTTGACGACGACCACGGTCAGCTGGCCTCGCTCCGGGAGACTCAGCAGAGGGTGCAGCAGGGGCAGGAACTATACGGACAGCTCGAAAGGGAGAGCATCTACCTACAAAACCGGATTTCCGCCACGCTCGTTTGCCTGGTGTTCGACCAGGCCACCTCGCAGGTTGACATCTGGGAGGCCGTCCGTTATTTTCAGGAAAGGCGGGGGGATATCGGCCAGAGCGCCCGGCTGCCGCTCGGCTTTTTATCGATCAACGACCGGGGCAGCGTGCATTCCGATTCTGGGAAAGTGAGGGTGTCGCTTTACAAGGCCTTGCTTTTCAAAGAGGTGGTTCTACACCTGAAGGCCGGAACCCTTAACGTGGTGTCTTCCTACGAATACCGCTCTTTTGAGAGATACCTTATCGACAAGCAGAAGTGGGTTAACCAGAAAGCGAGTCTACTGAAGAAGGCCCGTTTGGAAGACCGCCTATCGGCTGGCCGTTTCCTGCTCGGCCTGAACCATTCCCTGAATCAGCAATTCAAATCGGTTAACGAAGGTCTGGGGGCTAACCCGTCCGTGTATTTCGATAAGAGCGGCCGTTGGCACCTGCACCGCTACCGTTCCAAAGGGGCAAAAGAAGTGGATGGAGTATCGCTTTACCCCCAGGGCAAGGTGATTTCGGTGCTGGAGGTGCTGCGCCAGGTCAACGATCTGACGGGTTTTATGGGTGCCTTCCAGTATAAAACCCTGCACTACCTGCCCAAGCGCCCGGAAGACAGGCTCTTTTATGCTGCGATCATCGGCTACGGCGAGAACATTGGCATTCGGAAAATGGGACTGATCTCCCGCAACCTCAGCCCCGAGTCGCTTGAGGCCGTGGCGACGCACTATTTCTCCCCCGAACTCACCCTTCGGGCCAATGACCTGATCTTGAAGCACAGCAATAGGTTGCCGGTCATCGACTTGTTCAGGAACCAGTCCAACTTGGTGCATACGGGAAGCGACGGGCAAAAAATCGACGTTTCGATCCCCTCGCTGAGGGCCTCGGCTTCGTTTAAGTACTTCGGGGACGGAAAGGGAATAACGATCTATTCCCACCTTGACGAGGCCGGGCAGCTGATCTATTCGACGGTCTTCAGCGCGAGCGAGCGCGAGGCTCCCTACGTGCTGGACGCCCTCTCGCACGACGAGGTCATCAGTTCCGACGCCCATTCCACCGACACCCACGGCTATACCGAGGCAGTGGCGGCGATTACCGGCATTTGGGGGATAGAGTCGCGGCCAAGGCTGGCATCCATCCACAAACTCCAACTTTACTCCATCGATGCCGTCTCAACTTTTAAAGAGATGGGCTACCGGATACTTCCCAACCAGAAGGTGGACTACGAGTTGATTGTCTAGCACTGGGACGACATACTGCGCCTGGTGACGACGATCAAGCTTGGCCACGAGAAAGCTTCGACCCTGTTGAGACGCCTGAATTCTTACTCTCGCCAGAATCCGCTGTACAAGGCGCTCAAGGAGCTGGGCAGGCTGTTCAAGACCATTTACATCCTGAGGTACATCAGCCAGGAGGACTTGCGGGGTTCGGTGGAAGCGGTGCTGTCCAGGGTGGAAAACGCGAATCACTTCGCCAAGGCAGTGATGCTGGGCAATCCCCTGGAGTTCAACTGGGAGACGCACTATGACCAGCTTGTAGCGGAAGGATGCAAACGTCTGATCATAAACGCCATCAACTACTACAACCTACTGTTGCTGTCTCAGCAGGTATGCGACTGCAAGTCGGACGAGCACCGGGAGGAGTTGGTGCAGGCCATCTCCCGGACATCGACCCATACCTGGCATCACCTCAACCTGCACGGGGAGTTCGACTTTGCCGAGCAGCAGGTGAAGCCCGTCTTTGAAATGGAGGCAATTCTGAACCTTTTCACCACCTGAGATTCGATTATTCGCTCAGGGTTGGACTGGAAACTCCGTCTGCGAGAGCCTGGGGAAAATTGTACCATTGAGTAGTTAGGGCCTCACACCTGGCACCACATCAACTTGTGCGGGGAGTTCGACTTTACAGAACAGCAGTTGGGACTCATCAATAAAGTGGAAGCGACAAGGAGTGTGCAAGTTCCCTGAGAAAATTGTACCTTCAAGCAGTCAAGGCAATAGGGGTGAGTAAAAGGCAATACACTTGATGCTGTAATAACGCCGGGATCCGGTACCCTGTTTATCCTGTTGAAAGGATGAAATTTGGCCGGGTAAGCCCGTATGCCTAACTTAGCCCAATAGTTCACGACCATGATGCCCGCAACAACCATATCCCGGCACAGCCGCCCCTTCAACGAACAGGAAATTATCAGCCGCAGCCGCCGGGGCGTACTCCGCAGCGAAGCGGATCGCGTGGCGCGCCTGGTGGGCCTGACCGATAAGGAAATGGCCGCTGCCGTCGGCCTGTCGCACCCCTACCTGCACCGCCTCCCCGCCGATCAGCGCATCAGCCGGGAGGCTTCCGAGCGGCTATCGCTACTGGAAAACCTGCTGGAACACGCCCTGGACACCTTCGAAGGCCAGCAGGATGTCGTTCTGGGCTGGCTGCGGGCTCCCCTTCGCGAACTCGATCGCCAAACGCCCCTACAGACCCTGGACACGGTCACGGGCTACACCCTGGTGGAACGGGTGTTGGGGCGCATTGATCATGGCATCTTCGGCTGAACGTGGCAATTGTATATCGCGTCGTTCGCCAGAAGTACGCCGACCAGCCGCTGGACACCACCGGCAGCTGGCTGACGGGCGGACGCT
>NZ_JBGSXF010000227.1:0-4893 GCF_041751555.1 Persicitalea sp.
TTAATGGGATGGAATGTAAAGGAAGAGACGGAGCCAACGCCTTCGGAGCAACTGATTGGCTTCTGTCAGCAATTTGAGCAAATCCAGATAGACATCCGGGAGTGTAACGTCAGTCCTGACTCGGCGGCGCGGGCGTTTCAGTCAGTCATGCGAAATATTCGCGGGACGATGAACGAAATCAACTCCTGCCAAGGTCGGAATGCCAATAGTTTTGTATTCCCGGTGCGCGGCTACCTGCCCAAATACTCCATCGGTGGTCGTGGTCGCGGCTACCGCGCCAAGAATTTCGATCTCTTCGATATGGAGGCGCAGGGTAGTCATCCGGCCCACGACCTTTTTATCAAAGATGGCGACCAGGACAATCTCGATGACCGCCAATGCCGCCCCGTGGATTTACTTTCAATGAGCGCAGGCGTCGTGCTGGCTACCGACACTACTTGGCAGCCCGGCAGCGAACTGCGCGGCGGAAAGTACATCTGGGTGTATGACCCTTGCCTAAACGGGCTATTCTACTACGCCCACAACAACCTCGTGTCTGTGCTACCCGGTCAACTGGTCAAGGCCGGACAAAAGCTGGGCGAAATTGGCCGTACGGGCCTCAACGCTTACAAAGAGCGCTCCCCGACGCACGTACACATGATGTTTCTTCGACTGGACAGCACCTACCTTCCCCAACCGGAGAACCCGCTAACGTGGTTGCGGGAGGCGGAGGTAGTGAAATGGTAAGTGGCTTTTTACACTACTTCCACCCGTACCTTCAACAAAAACTCGTCCATCTCAATTTCCGTCGCCGTACCGTTCAGATCGGGGACGAGGTCGAGACCCACGGCCTGCACCTCCTGACAGATGTAATCGCGCTGCGAGGCTACGGCTTCGGTGAGCGTGGCGTCGTCGTTTTGCAGCGTGATCTGGATTTTGTCCGTTACCTCGAAGCCGCTGTCTTTGCGAAGATTCTGAATGCGGTTGACGAAGTCGCGGGCGATGCCTTCGCGGCGCAAGTCATCCGTGATCGTCACATCCAGCGCAACCGTCAGGCCATCTTCACTGGCAACGAGCCAGCCGGGAACATCCTCGGCGGTGATTTCGACTTCTTGCAGGGTAATGAAAACAGGCGGCTCAGTATCCGCCAACGGAAACTCGTTGTCCCGCTCAAGTACCTTGATGTTTTCCTCGCTCATTTTTGAAATAGCTGCCGCCACTTCCTTCATGCGCGGGCCGAATTTTGGACCAAGGGCTTTGAAATTGGGCTTAATTTTCTTCTTTAAAATCCCGCTGTCGTCGCTGACGAATTCCACGGTTTTGATATTGACCTCTGACAGGATAATTGGCACCACGCTTTCGATTTGGCGACGCGTTTTGTCGCTCAGCACTGGAATCAAAATTTTGGACAGCGGCTGACGTACTTTGATCTTGTGGCCCTTGCGGAGCGAATGCACCAGCGAGCTGATGTCCTGCGCCAACTGCATGGATTGTTCCAAATCGAGGTCGATCCAACCGTACTCGACGGGATGCCAGTCGGTCAGGTGGACGGATGAGTGCCGGAAGGGGGTGTTTTTGAGTTCAGACTCAGCCCGCACGTGTTCAGTTAGATTGCGGTAGAGCCAGTCGGCGTAGAAGGGCGCAATGGGCGACATGAGTTGCGCCACCGCCGCCAGACAGTGTTGCAGCGTTTCGTAGGCCGCTTTTTTATCCAGCGTCAGCTCGCCGCTGCCTGTACTACCGGTCCAGAAGCGCCGCCGCGAAAGCCGCACGTACCAGTTGGAAAGCTGGTCGGTCACGAAATCCTGCACCAGTCGCCCGGCTTTGGTTGGATTATAATTCTCGAATTGCTCGCCGACTTCCTTAACCAAAGTATTCAGTTTCGACAAAATCCAGCGATCCAGTTCGGGCAACTTCTCATGCGGTACTCGGTCGAATTGATTGATCGAATAGTTGTCAAGATTGGCGTAGAGCGCGAAGAAATTGTAGGTATTGGATAGCGTCCCGAAAAACTTTCGCTGTACTTCGCCGATGCCGTCGAGGTTGAATTTGAGGTTGTCCCAAGGCTCGGCGTTGGTGATCATGTACCAGCGCGTGGCGTCAGCACCGTATTCGGCCAGGGTCTTGAACGGGTCGGCGGCATTGCCCAGGCGTTTGGACATCTTGTTGCCATTTTTGTCCAAAACCAAACCCGTCGAGACGACATTCTTGAAGGCTACCGAATCGAACAGCATCCCGGCGATGGCGTGTAGTGTAAAGAACCAGCCGCGCGTTTGGTCCACGCCCTCGCTGATGAAGTCGGCGGGGTAGCTTTCGTTGAAAATCTCGTGGTTCTCGAACGGATAATGCCACTGCGCGTAGGGCATCGCGCCCGAGTCGAACCAGACATCAATCAGGTCGGTTTCGCGGGTATAGATAATCCATCTACGCATGAAATCACTTTGATATAACTCTACCTTTGCTATGTTATCGACAAAAGGTCTATGTAAATCGAGTTTGTTTTCATCGACCCTTTCTAGAAATTTTATCAGATATTCAAAATTTAGACTATACCCCAACCTTTTGTTTAACTCGTCAAAAGACCGAGGAGAAAAATCAAACTTATCGTCTATCCATTCTTTATGATACCTAGAATCTAAGTCTCCAAGCCAAAGTCCTAGACCTTCCATCAGTGCTTTGTCTTCCTCACTCCTCATCGGCCCCTCAGAAGTAAGCGCTGATTTTAGATGATTGAAAGTTTTCTTGAACTCTTGGAAGCGTTCTCCCCCAAAATAATACCATCCTTCACCCGTGACTTCTTCGACACTCCCAATGCAAATTTCATTTGGCAGGCCGCTAATGCCAACGGCGCTTTCGCTGCGCCAGATCGGCAGTGGCGTTCCCCAATAGCGGCTGCGGCTCAAATTCCAGTCCACCAGGTTTTCCAGCCAGTTGCCGAAGCGGCCCGTTCCGGTACTTTCAGGTTGCCAATTGATGGTTTTGTTAAGAGCCACCAGCTTTTCCTTTATGGCCGTGGTCTTGATGAACCAGCTATCGAGCGGGTAGTACAGCACGGGCTTGTCGGTGCGCCAGCAGTGCGGGTAGGGGTGTTCGTATTTCTCGACTTTGAATGCCTTGCCCTCCTCTTTGAGTTTGATGGCTATCAGCACATCCGTCGGCTTGAAATCAGGATCTTCCTGCTCCTCGGCGGAGTAGTATTCCGGCTTCACGTAGCGACCGCCAAACTCCCCGATTTCTTGCACAAAACGTCCCTGACGATCCACAATGGGAACATCCTTGCCGTTTTCGTCCTGCACCATGATGGGCGGAATGCCGTTGGCCTGCGCCACGCGAAAGTCGTCCGCGCCGAAGGTAGGGGAAGTATGAACTACCCCCGTACCGTCTTCGGTCGTGACGAAATCACCTAAAATGACACGGAAGGCTGGGGTATTTGGTTGGACGTAGGGCATCAATTGTTCATACTCGATGCCTGCCAGGTCTTTGCCTTTGAACTCCGAAAGTACCTTCCAGGGAAGTACTTTCTTGTCGCTCTCGGCATAGCCTTCAAAATCGCCTTCCTTGCCCTTCTCCGAAAAAAACTGTCCTACCAAATCCTTCGCCAGTACCACGCTGACGGGTGCAAAGGTGTAGGGATTGAAGGTCTTGATCAGCACGTAGTCGATGCTCGCGCCGACGGTCAGGGCCGAGTTAGCGGGGAGGGTCCAGGGGGTAGTTGTCCAGGCCAGGATACGGATATCTTCGGTACTAAAATCTCTAAAAGCGGCGTGCGTCTCGGCGTCCTTAACCTTGAACATCGCTACGATCGTCGTGTCTTTCAAGTCTTTGTAAGTGCCGGGCATATTCAGCTCGTGCGACGACAGCCCCGTTCCCGCCGCCGGACTGTACGGCTGAATGGTGTAGCCTTTATAGAGTAAACCTTTGTCGTAGAGCTTTTTGAGCAAATTCCACAGGCTCTCTATGTAGTCGTTTTCGTAGGTGACGTACGGGTTGTCCAGGTCCACCCAGTACCCCATTTTCTCGGTCAGGTCGTTCCACTGACTGGTGAAGCGCATCACCGTTTCGCGGCATTTGGCGTTGTATTCCTCGATGCTGATTTTGGTGCCGATGTCTTCCTTCGTGATGCCCAGTTCCTTCTCGACCTGCAACTCGATGGGTAGTCCGTGCGTGTCCCAGCCGCCTTTGCGCTTCACCTGGAAGCCTTTCAGGGTTTTGTACCGACAAAAAATATCCTTGATCGCCCGCGCCATCACGTGGTGGATGCCGGGCGCACCGTTGGCCGAGGGTGGCCCTTCGTAAAAAGTAAAAGTAGGCTGCCCCTCACGAACATCGACCGATGCCTCGAAGATTTTATTCTCCTTCCAGAAGTCGAGTACTTCGTCGGCGATTTGCGGGTAGCTGAGGTTTTTGTATTCTTGGTATTTCATAAATCGTTATTAGTTCTTGCGGGGCCGCCCGTGTGATTCATCGTTCGGCGTGGGCCGGTGCTACGGGGCACCTCGCCAGAAAGAAAAAGATGGCAAATTTAACGATTGTTTGTCAATGCAGTGGAGCATCGAAATAACCCCAACCCATAAGACGGTCGATGAACATAGCGACGCGCATCGGAAAAGGCTCCACCCAAATGATTTTATCGTAGCCCATGGTGTATAGGAGCGGATGGATGACGCAGACCAAGGCAACGAAAAAAAGTAACAGACGTTGCTCGCGAACGGGAACCGATTTTACTAATACCAAACCCGTAATGAAGAATACAGGGAAGCCATAAGACATGGCCCGGTCGATGTCGTGGATGAATACGACGGACACGATTAACACCAACATCCCAATAACGAGCGCGAGGAGCAAAAACCGGTTTCCGCTGCACCAAAGCAACAAAAAAGCCGCACCGATGAGTAGCCACATCCCTTCGAAGGC
>NZ_JBGSXF010000228.1:0-9073 GCF_041751555.1 Persicitalea sp.
AAGCCATTCCCTAAGCCCTCAATGGGGTACTTCGGGGGGGGCTACCGAAATTCCGAACCTTATTACGATATTCCTAACCTCAGAATCGATGCTCATGCTTTCGAGGGGCCGCTGCGGGTGTCGTCGCTGCGAAGTTTGGGCGCTTACGCCAATATTTTCGCCATCGAGTCGCTGATGGACGAGCTGGCAGAAAAGTCCGGGCAGAACCCGCTGGATTTTCGGCTGGCGCACTCCACTGACGAACGCGCCATCGCCGTCCTGAAAAAGCTGGGACAGATGATAGAGGGTGAAAAAAGTGGCCCGAACGAAGGAATTGGACTAGCCTTTTCCCGATATAAGAACACTGCTTCCTACTGCGCGGTAGCCGCCAAAGTAGTGGTGGATAAAAAATCGGGAGAGGTGAAAGTACGGCGAATGTGGGCTGCCCTCGACGCCGGGCAGGTCATCAACCTGGACGGAATCATCAACCAAACCGAAGGTTGCCTGATCCAGGCGGCCAGTTGGACTTTGAAGGAAGAGGTTGGCTTCGATCAGCAGCAAATCAGTACCCGCGACTGGACTTCTTACCCCATCATACGCTATACCGAAGTTCCCGAGGTGCAGGTCGCCGTCATCGACCATCCCGAGCTCGAACCGCTCGGCGCGGGCGAAGCCGCGCAAGCCCCCACGGCCGCTGCTCTCACCAATGCCATTTACCGGGCGAGTGGCAAGCGCATCCGGCACTTGCCCGTGAAGTCGAGTGATGTAGTAGGATAACTGCGAGCGGACCACTATTTCCAAGAAATTCCCCTTACATTCCAAAAAGGGTTCTATTTTTGCTCATAGTCGAATGCAACGTCACACCATTGCATTCGTTCTTAGCCAACACAACCCTACCTCATGCCCTTACCCGAAGCGGATAGCCGCCCGGCGGATCGTCGCCCGGCGGAGCACAGCCCGAACGAAGGATTGCCGCCATTTGTCAAGACATGGCGACAGATGTACGCCATCATTGCCGGTGTCTTGCTGCTGCTGATTGTCCTTTTTTACGCTTTTATGATTAACTTTCAATGAGCTACCTCGACTGGATCGTCCTGGCGTTGTCGCTCACTTTCATCGTAGGCTACGGAATTTACCGTAGTCGCGAAAACAAGAACATCGACTCCTATCTCCGGGCCGACCGCTCGTTGCCCTGGTACCACGTAACGCTATCGCTGATGGCCACGCAGGCGAGCGCGATCACGTTTCTCTCAGCTCCCGGACAAGCTTATACCGACGGGATGCGCTTCGTGCAGTTTTATTTCGGACTGCCTTTTGCCATGATCGTGCTGTGCATCACGTTCGTGCCGAAGTTCCACAAACTCAACGTTTTCACGGCTTACGAATACCTCGAAGGTCGCTTTGACCTGCGCACCCGCAGCCTGACGGCGGGACTTTTCTTGTTGCAACGCGGACTTTCGACGGGGCTTTCCATTTACGCGCCCTCCATCATTTTGTCGGCCATTTTGGGCTGGGACATTATGTGGACCAACATCATTTCGGGCGGTCTGGTGATGCTCTACACGGTTACTGGCGGGGCCAAAGCCGTGTCACACTCGCATTTGCAGCAAATGGGCATCGTCACACTAGGTATGGTCATCGCGGGCATCACAGTAGTGAAATTGTTGCCTGATGATGTCTCGTTCACCGACGCACTACACGTGGCGGGCAAGATGGGCAAGACCAACGTTATCGACTTTACCTTCGACCTCAACAACCGCTACAATGTCTGGTCGGGCATTATCGGTGGTTTCTTTTTGCAGTTGTCGTACTTCGGCACCGACCAGTCGCAGGTGGGCCGCTATCTCACGGGCAGTTCGGTGGGGCAGAGCCGCTTGGGCCTGGCGATGAATGGTTTATTGAAAATTCCCATGCAGTTCCTGATTCTGATGGTAGGAGCGCTGGTGTTTGCCTTTTACCAGTTCACTACGCCGCCGATGTTTTTCAACCAGGTAAAGGTGGATCAGGTGATGGCGACCGAATACGCGCCGCAGTACCAACAACTGGAAGACCGCCATGCCATCCTGCAAAGCGAAAAACGCCCCCATGTGCGGGCTCTGACCGATGCTTTGGAAAAAGACGACGAGGCCGCCATAGACCGCGAGCGCAACTACCTTGGAGCCGCCGAAGAAAAGGTGCAAGCCGTACGGCAAGAAGCACAAGACTTGATTTCCAAAGCCAACGGCGAGGAAACCAACGATGTCAACTACGTCTTCCTCCGCTTCGTGATCGACTACCTCCCGGCGGGCCTGGTCGGACTGCTCATCGCCGTGATTCTATTGGCTTCGATGGGATCGGTAGCGTCCGCTTTCAACTCGCTGGCCTCCACCACGATCGTGGATATTTTCAAACGTCAGGTAAGCAAGGACGGCTCGGACAAATATTACGTAAGTGCCTCCCGATGGGCGACTTTCGGCTGGGGCGTGTTCTGTATCTTCGTGGCGCAGTACGCCAGTCGGCTGGGCAGCATGATTGAGGCGGTCAACGTGCTTGGTTCGCTGTTTTATGGGGTGATTCTCGGTGTTTTCTTAGTTGCTTTCTACTTTAAATCCATCGGCAGCCGGGCAGTTTTCTGGGGCGCGGTGATTGGGGAATTTTTCGTAGTGTATAGCTATTGGCAGGATCTGACAGCTTTCCTCTGGTTGAATTTGATTGGCTGTGTACTGGTAATTGGCTTTGCCTGGATCATCGAGCAGATT
Organism: Persicitalea sp.; assembly: GCF_041751555.1. NCBI lineage: Bacteria > Pseudomonadati > Bacteroidota > Cytophagia > Cytophagales > Spirosomataceae > Persicitalea > Persicitalea sp. Next base: position 2,718 of record NZ_JBGSXF010000228.1, read on the forward strand.
TGGCCGCAGCGGGGAGAAGTTCTGAACTGATTTTGCCCAAATTTCTCTCATGACATTAGTGAATGAGACTTTACGGAGCTTCCTGTAAAAACGGGTAGGAACGACGCGCCCGACGCAACCATCGCGAAAGAAGGAGCGTATCTTTTACCGTAGTCTTGTTATTTTACAAAAAGAACTTCCCATGAAACCCTACCTGAAAAATTTCGCCATTTTACTAGCCTTTGCCGTAGCCGTTTCCTGCGCCAAAGACAAAGAACTCGTTCCCGCCAACAACGTCAACGTAACGCCGCCCAGCACAACGGGTACCACCACGGGCGGCAGCACGACTTTCGATCCCTCCACCCAAACCCTGGTTTCGCAAGGGACTTTCAAGAACGGCGTCCACCCCACTTCGGGAACGGCCAAGCTTTACCAGAAGGGAACGACCTACACGCTGGTTTTCGACAATTTCAAAACCGACGCCGGACCGGATTTGCGAATCTACCTGGCCGAGGACACCCAAGCCAAGAACTTCATCCAATTGGCTGAGTTGAAAAACACCGGAAACTTCTTCCTGACGCTGCCCGACGACGCCAAAGTCAATGACCGCAAGCAGGTATTGATTTGGTGCAAGCAGTTCACCGTGTTGTTCGGCTCGGCGGAACTGGTGGTTCCCGCTCAAAAGTAACGCGCCTTTCGTTATCCCGCATTCAGCCAGTGGCAGAGCGCTGAAATGCCGCCGTTCATGGTCAGGCGATCAGGATTTTAACAATCCTGATCGCCTGACTAACCGTCTGTTTGCAGCTACCTGTCGTTAGGTTGACTTTTCTATTCTAAGTTCACTCTTTGCTTTTCATTACAATAATTCTGTTGTACATTTATAGCAAATTTGTTGCTATGGACATCAAAATGGAAAAAAGCGTTAACCGCGCCAGAAGATACGACCCCAGCAAAAGTATTCGACGGGCAAAGTCAATGAAAGCTGTTAGCCCAGAATGGCGCATCGAAGTGGCCGATGACGAATATGTGTGGGCTACCCGTATGGATAGGGTGCATATTCTCCGCAAAGGACTCCCCTACGAGACAATCGAAGTAATCAGTAAGCGGGCTAATATACCCGTGAAGCAAATTCTCAACCTCCTTGGTGTACCCCAGACTACCTACAACAAGAAAAAAAGAGAGAAGGAATTGCTCAGCGGGAGGGATAGTGAAGTGATTTTGTCCCTGACTGAGTTGTTGGATTTTGGGTCAGTGGTATTTAACCACGAAGATGAAAAATTTCAGCGGTGGCTTAAGAAAATCAATATCTCTCTCGGAGGGGTTACTCCGGGAAGCCTTTTTGACTCCCTGACGGGAATTCAGGAAGTCAGGAACTGTCTCAACAGGCTGGAATATGGTAATTTGGCCTGATGCGCGTTTACAGAATTGAAAGGGAGATATACCTGGACACCACTCTGAAGGGAATAGGAGCCGCACGGACGGAAGGCTATCGCTGGAATAGCCTGAATACTTTTTTGGTACATACCGCTCAATCCCGGGCCCTTGCCACGTTGGAAGTCTCCGTACATCTGGACCTCAGCCAGGATTTACCGACTGATCGGTACTACGTAGAGATCGATATTCCAGACAGCGTTGAAATTCTTGAATTACACCTCGAAGATCTTCCGGAAAGTTGGGACGCCAAACCTCCGGGTTTTGAAACTCAATTCATTGGCGATGATTTTGTCTATGACAATAGTGCGGCGGTCCTTAAAGTACCCAGCAGCATTGTTTTCCCCGAATCCAACTACCTCATCAATCCCAATCACCCGGATGCCAAAATGATCACTGTCATTTCAAAGATTCCGATGAGATTTGACCAACGGTTTATGCAAGGCAGGGATTAATAGCTAAATTTCCAATCGCATGGGGTCGGCGGATTGATCAATCGAAGAATAGTTGCCTGTACGTGGATACATACAAGCATCCGCTTCAAGTTATGACCCTTGTGTTGATGCTATTGACTTGTTGCACAAAGTAAGGAATTATGGAATAAAACTTTCGCCATTTTACGAGTTAGAAGTAATTTACAGCCAGCATCACAATGAAGAAAATTGAAATCATAAAATCTGGAAGAGCTGTGACCCAAGATTGTTGGGCTGTATTGCGAAACGAAAATCATGAATATAGTTCAATCACAACAGTAGATTTGGTTGAACCAAAAGAAACTGAGATTGATAGCAAACTTTATAGAACCATAAAATGGCTACCATTTGAAAGTACAACTCATTTGGATCTTAAAATAGTGAAATCAGAAACCGCCTATTACAGGAATTCAATCTTGAAGTTTGGAATGTATGAAGGGTATGAGGTGGGAATAGTATATTCATTTGATGCTCCCTATTTAGAATGGTGTATCGAGAATATCTCCAATTTTTATATTGACGACCTTGAATACCTTGAAGAATTCGGTGTAATTAGCTATAATAGAGACTACAATATAATTCGTGAGATTGGGGACGGAAGTTTAAACGAATGGCTCAATTACTTTTCAACGATTCAGGATATTGTAAGAGAAATTGGACTAGCGTATACCAAGTATAGGTTCTCCCAGTCCGCAAGGTCGTTAAACAAGGAAAAAATAAGAAACCACCTGTAACACGGGCTTTGCGTTAGGCGGGCTGACGTGCAAAATTCAACAGTTATTTTTCAATTGAAATTTAGTAACAAATTCGGCTTTTGTGCTTTGTTTTCCCGCCCGAACGCAAAGTCCCTGCCCTTTATACAAAGCCAAAAATAACTTACCCCACCCCCTCACTCCACCGTCACCAAAGGAAACCGCTCCGAAATCCCGTTCTCATTGAAAGCCTCGATGGTATAGTAGTAGGTCGCTTTGGAATCCATTGCCTTGAACCAGTACTCGTTCTGCGTCAGCACCATGATGTTGTTGTAGAGCTTGTCGGGTGCGGTACCGTAGTGGATCGTGTAGCCCTGTGCCGCATCCACGGGCGACCAACGAATCCACGCACTGCGCTTGTCTTTCTCGGTGCGTAGTACCATGAACTGCTTCACCGTCTCGGGCTTCTGGCCCGCGCCTTTGCCAAACACCCGGAAGCCACTCAGAGCGAATTTCCCCTGCGGCATGTGGACGTTTTCCATTTTTATGTAGCGAGCCGACATGGGTTTCGTCAACTCGATGTAGTCGTGCGGCACGTCGGTCTGGTTGGCGGATTTATCCACCAAAGTCTCCCACTTCTTGCCGTCTCTGGAATACGTCAAAACGTACTGGTGAAACTGATCCGTCACTTTTCCCAGCGAGGTGGCGTCATGGTCGGCGTAGTTGATTTGCACGGCGTTGACGGTCGAAACCTCGCCCAGGTCGGTTTCGAACCATTCGCCCTTCTCGCCTGACTTTGCGCTCCAATACGTCTTGATGTCCTCGTCCACGGCCAGATTAGGCTGATAACCACCCAGCGCCGACGACGCCCGAACGGGTTTGTTGAAGTTGAGCAGCATCCAGCCCGTGAACCATGTGGTACGGGCATCTTGCCCGTTATCCTGCCTCTGATAAGGCAAATAGTGCGGATAATCGCCGTAAGCGGTGTTGCAATACATGACGTCTTCTTTATCGAATCCCGTAGGCCAAATGCCCAGCCGCCTTTCAAAGTTATTCTTCCGGTTGATGGCGATGGTCGAGACGTGCCAGTAGTTTTGGTCTTTATCCTGAAAAGTAGAGCCGTGGCCCGCGCCGCGCGCGAAGCCGCCCAGTTTCATGCTCAGCGGGTCGCTTTGGTTTTTGAAAAAACCGAGCGGTGAGTCACCCACCGCCACACCGTCGGCGTAGCCGCTCGATTCGGTGCCGGGCGCGCCGTATTGCAGGTAATACTTGCCATTATGCTTCGTCATGTGCGCTCCTTCCATGAAGCCGTCTAGAAACGTGTCGTCCATGTGTTCGCCGAAGCGCTGCCAGCCGTAGCGCCACGATTCCAGTAAATACATTTCCTTCCGGGTGCCGAGGGGTTCCATCGTGCGGCGGTTTAGCTCGATGCCGTAGAGTGGGTAGCGGTTGCTCGAGCCATTGTACATGTAGAACCGCCCGTCGGCATCGGTGAAGAAATCGGGATCCCAGCCACCGATGCCGAAGCGCTCCACCAGCGGTTTCCACTCGTTGGCGGCGGGATTAGTGCTCATCCAGATCGTAAATTCACCGGTGTAGGTCGAGCCAAAGACCAGCATCGTGTCACCGACGATGCCGACCGCCGGGGCGCAAAGCTCGTCATAGACCTTGTTCCAGGGTTGCAGGAAAAGCCTGGAATGAAACTTCCAATCCGACATATTTTTGCTCTCCCAATAACCCCACTGATTGGTGCTGAACAGGAAGAAAGTACCCTTATAATTGACAATCACCGGGTCGGCGGTGGCGCGGTGGCGGCCCCATTCCGAGAAATTCGGGATGGGCGTGTAGCCGTAGTCAAGGTTGGTCGGGTTGCAGTAGGTCGTTTGGGCGGAGGCAGTTGGGAGCGACGCGAGAACAGAAAATAGCGTGATGGCAAGGAATTGGGATACAGTCTTTTTCATAGTGAAAAGGACAAGTGCATAGTTCAAAAGTACTAATTGCAGAGGCAGTGCTCTATCTTTGGCATTCAGGACCAACGCTATCTCTATGAAAATTCAATATCTCAAATTTCTGCCTTCCCTATTTCTCTCACTTGCGTTTTTACCCAAAACCGCTCACGCCCAAACCGATTCCACGAGCCGCGACGGCGGTACTTTGAACCAAATTACCGTTGCCGCTTCCCGCACTGCCGAACGAGTGATGGAGACACCCGTGACGATGGAGCACATCGCCGCGCCGCAACTGCAACGCACCGCCTCGATCGACCTGATTTCGGGCCTGGCCAAATACAAAGGCATCGACGTCAGCCAGTCAAGTTGGCTGATTACCAGTTTCAGTACGCGCGGCTTCAATAGCAACAAGGCCGAGCGCGTGGTGCAACTCGCCGACTACGTGGACGTTACCTCACCAACCGCCTCGCTTTACTATGGCAACTGGGTGGGCATTTCGGATTTGGACTTGGCGAGCGTAGATATTGTCCACGGGGCCAACTCGGCACTCTATGGCTCCAATGCCCTCAATGGGGTACTTCTCATGCACTCCAAAGACCCTTTTACCACGCCTGGCCTGACCGCCTCGCTGCGCGGAGGTAATCGTCATTTGCTCGATTTTCAAGTGCGCTATGCCAAAACCATCGGCGATAAACTGGCTTTCAAGATCAATGCCAACTACTTCTCCGCCGACGAATTCATCGCGTCCAGCGATGCGGCCATCAAGCGCGTCACTTCGGGTGGACTCGCCGGGGCCGATCCCGCCAATAATGCGCAAGGCTCGCCGCTGGGATGGAACGCCATCAATCGCTACGGCGATCAGGGATCTACGGTGACCAATACCGTGCTGACTGCCATGAACGATAATAAGCCGTACCGCATCTACGCGCCGGGTTACGCCGAACGGGATTTGCTTTGGGCCAAAGCACCGGGTGATCTGTTCACGGTTTGGGGAGACAGCTACAAGGCCGGGAATATTCGCGTGAACCCCTCGCTGCACTACAAAATCAACGAACATACCAAACTGACCTACGAATACCGCTATACGTTCAGTAATGGGATTTTCCAGAGCAGCAGCCGCTACGCCCAACGCGCTATGCAATATGACCTCCACCGCGCCGAACTCGCCGGCAAAGGCTGGTTCGTGCGGGCCTACACGGTCTATGACTATGGCGGAAAAGCCTACGACTTGAGCGGCCTCGGCAACGGCATCATGGGTAGCGTGATGGCTCCCGCCAAACCCGACGGCGGCCGCTATCCGACCTATGGCCAAAACTACTTCGCCCTCTGGAACCAGATTTTCGGCGCGGCCCGCAAAAACGGCTTGCCCGGCAACGTCCCGCTCGACGGCGTCTATGCCGCCAATCCCGACGGCAACGCGCCGCAGCCCTATCAACTCGGGCAGGCCGTAGCGGGCGGACAAAGCATCGCCGAGGCCCAGGCTCTGGCGTCGCGTATAGCCCAGGACGTGATGCTACCCGTCGGCAGCAAAGCCTTCAACGACCTGCGCCAGCAAATCGTGAGCGGCGTGGGTACCATTGAAGTCAACGGCGCGCGGACGGTGCGCGGCGCGGCCTTCGCCAACACCGCGCGATTCTATGACCTCAGCACCCAGAAGGAATGGCAACTCGCGCCTGCCACGCAACTCATCACCGGGGCCAGTTTCCGCACCCACCGGCTTCGCTCGGAAGGTACTTTGTTCGCCGATGGCGACAAGTCGCCCATCACGCCCGGTACTAATGATGTACAGATGCGCGACCACATCGTCAACTATGAAGGAGGGGCTTACGGAC
>NZ_JBGSXF010000229.1:0-1816 GCF_041751555.1 Persicitalea sp.
GAGCCGCAGGACGATATGTTTTTCCAAAAACCAACAGATTCACGACAATGTGATTGGTATGTACATCAACAAACATTATTTCAAAACAGGAAAATACGGCGACTCTGTCACTGCCTGATCAACCTCTTTTAGACACTACCCTTTTGTCCACCCTTCGTTGTTATCAGAATCACACCATTGGCGGCCTGGGCCCCAAAGATGGCCATGCTGCTGGGGTCTTTCAGCACGTCCACCGATGCGATGTCGGAGGGATTGAGGTCGCTCATGCTTCCGGTAAAGATGATGCCATCTACCACCAACAACACATTTTGATTTCCGTTGATTGTCGTGCGTCCCCGTACCGAAATGCTGGGATTTTCTCCCGCCGCGTTGACTTGGCCGATGTTTAGTCCCGGCACAGAACCTTGCAGCGACTGCGCGAGATTGACGTTGGGCGATTCGCGAAAAGCGTCGATGTTGGCCCGCACTACCGACCCGGTCAGGTCGCTTTTTTTCTGGGTACCGTAGCCTACTACTACCACTTCTTCCAGGGCTTGAAGATCGGGATTCAAAACAAGGTCGATGGTAGTTCTATTCCCTACAATGACTTCCTGTGGTTCATAGCCGACAAAGGAGAAAACAAGTGTCGCTGACTCGGCCAGATTCTCCGGTACACTTAAACGATACTTCCCGTCCTGATCCGTCGTCGTGCCCCTTTGGGTACCCTTCAAGAGGATATTGACGCCCGGTAGTACGCCCCCCGTTTCGTCGGTCACTTGGCCCGAAATAGTGACATCAATCGGTAAGATTACGCCAGGTAGTTGAGTTTCCCCCGTTTCCCGGCTTTGAGACGGAGGTAGTTTACGTTTTAGAATAATACGTTTTCCAACCAGCTCATAGCTAATGTTTTGCGGAACAAGTAGTTTGTCAAGTACCACCGACAGCTTCTCGTTCGAGGCATTCAGCGTGACTTTTCTGGAAGACCGAATCAGGTTGGGACTGTACAAAAATTTAACCTCGGAGTTTTTCTCGATATAAGAAAGTACCGTGTTGATTTTCTGATCCACGGCCCGCACCGAAATCCGCTGATCCAGTACTTCCTGGGCAGATACATCGAGGGCTAACGAAACGTTCGCAAAAACCGCCGCCAGGCACAGATGTAAAAAAGACCATTGCATGATTTTTAGCGTCAGCCGCCGGGTAGATTGTTTTAATTTCATAATTTTGAAAGTTTTGTTGGATTCACTTTTGGCAAAACAGACCCCGGCATCCGTTGGATGCAATTCTGACAAGAAGGGGCTTTTACGAAGCTGGTGATGGTGGTGCATTGCCAGCTTCTTTCCATTAAAGAGCTAAGGTTTATTTCATTGGCACACTTGATTAAGGGTTCAACTAGTGAGACTAAGGTTCGCAGCCTCTGCCATCGATGATAATCTGGGCGTCCAGGATGTGGTAGTTGGCTTCGATACTTCGGCAAATGATGTCGAGTTTTTCGTAGGGCGGCACATCCGTTAGGTCAGCGGTAAACTGGCAATTGGCGAACAGCTCCTCGTCAAATACGATGCTAAGTCCGTAGGCCCGCTCCAGCGTCCTGAACACCCGAGGAGCGGGAGTAGCCTCGAATACGAAGGAATGCCTGGGTTGGCTGGGAAGGATTTCGCTAAGAAGAACAGGATTTTTAACCAGCGTCTTGACGAGCCGGATTTCCTTGCGAGCCAGGACGGCCTGCTGGTTGGGCAGCAGCAGGATGCCCTCGCGTTCGCGGGTGCTTATCATATTCTGCTTACCCAACTGATCGGCCACGGCCACCGATACCCGCCCGGTACGTACTTCCACC
>NZ_JBGSXF010000230.1:0-5617 GCF_041751555.1 Persicitalea sp.
GAGCCGCAGGACGATATGTTTTTCCAAAAACCAACAGATTCACGACAATGTGATTGGTATGTACATCAACAAACATTATTTCAAAACAGGAAAATACGGCGACTCTGTCACTGCCTGATCAACCTCTTTTAGACACTACCCCTTTTTTTATACCGTTTCCAGCAGATCTTCGGCTAACTGATTGATGGCCCGTAAGGCGGGCGACTCGTCAATGTCGGCCATGTCCAGAGAACCCTTTTTGTCGGCTTCCGAAACGGTCGGATCGAGCGGAATGACGGCAATAACGGGCAGATCAGTCTGGGCGCAGAAGTCGCGGATGGCCTCCTCGTCTTGGGCATTCTTCACTTTGTTAGCCACCGCCACGATATTCTTGATTTCCAGTTCCTTACCCAGCCGCTGGAAACGGGCCACGGCTTCCATGGAGCGGTAGTAGGGTTCCACCACGCAAAGCAGCACATCCACATACTTCGACGTGCCGCGCTTCATCTGCTCCAGCGAGGCTTCCAGGTCCAGCAGCGTAACCTGTTCGCTTTCTTCGAGGGCCGTGTGGATAATCTCACGGACGGTGGTGTGGGTGCCGCACATGCACCCGGTCCCGGCGTGTTCGGGCTGCCCGACCGCCAGCAGCGTGACGTTTTCGGCTACTTGGATACCGTGTTCCGCCATGACCTCGGCCAGGGGAGACTTCAGTTTCGCGCATTTTTTCCCGTCATCCTTCTGATAAATTTCGAGCAGTTTAGATGTCAGAGGCTTGGGCATAGCCGCCTGCGGGTCCAGCCCGAGGGTGAGGGCCAGGTTGGGGTTAGGGTCCCCGTCGATGGCCAGCACCGGGATGCCCTTGGCACCCAAAATGCGGCACAACAGGCCACTGATGGTGGTTTTGCCTACGCCACCTTTGCCACACACTGCAATTTTCATGATGTTTTCCTGATAAGGTTATCGACCGTTAGCGGACACTGATTCATCTGAGATACCTAGATAACGGTATTGTCGAACAATATACGAAGTAATCGCTGATCGGGTGGCAAAAGTACGGATTGCGGAGTAACTGCGAGGCTAACGCACAAAAAAAGCGCCGCGTGGAAGCTCGCGACGCTTTAATCATTCTCACTTAATCAAAACTTAATCTTTATTCCTACACCGCGAAACTCTCGCCGCAGCCGCAGGTGCGGGAGGCGTTGGGGTTCACGAACTGGAAACCTTTGCCGTTGAGCCCGTCGCTAAAATCGAGGACCGTCCCGGCCAGGTATAGGATGCTTTTCTTGTCCACCACGATGCGTATGCCCTTGTCTTCAAAGACCATATCGGTGGGCTGCTTGTTGGTGTCGAATTCTAAATTATACATCAGACCCGAGCAGCCACCGCCCTCTACGCCCACGCGAATGTGGTTTTCGTCGGTACGGCCTTCTTCGGTGCGTAAGGTCTCGATTCTATCTTTGGCTTTGTCAGTTACCGTTACCATGTTTTTTCTATAGGTTGGGATTCAAGGACATTAACTTTTTTAAGAAAAAGAAAGTTCGATGTGGTACGGGCGTCTCGCCCGTTTAACAGCAAAGTTAAACCATTCCACAACTCAAAAAACCATATCTTCACTCCACGTTCAATCACCAAATTACTTTTATGAAATCAATCCTGACGGCTTTCCTACTAATAACTTTCACCCTTTCCTACGCCCAAAACGCCAAAAACCTTTACGCCACGCACTGCGCGGGCTGCCACGGGGCCAACTTGCAGGGTGCAACTTCCGGGCCTGCCTTGTTGAAAAATGCCTGGAAAAACAACGCTGGTAAAAAATCCATCGCTCGTGCCATTCACAAAGGCGTACCTGGCACGACAATGGTAGCTTGGGAAAACACGCTGAGTAGCCAACAAATCGACGACCTAACTGATTTTATTCTCACTGCCCAGAATACCAAACAGGGAAATGCCATCGACTCGGCGACCGTTTTCATAAATACGCAGGCCTATACGCTCAAAATTGAAAAAGTCGTTACCAGCGGCTTGAAAACGCCCTGGGGCATCGAGTTCGTCAATGAGGACAGTGCCCTGGTGACCGAAAAAACAGGCGGACTGCGGTGGTTGGTGAAGGGCAAACTAGTAACCGAACCCATCAAGGGTTTGCCTGTGGCGTACCTGGGAACCAGCACGGCGGGCTTGATGGATATTGCTTTGGATCCAGACTATGCCAAAAACGGCTGGGTTTATCTGGGCGTAAGCAAAAGCGTCGCTGATAGTCAGGATAAAAAGGCGCTGGCTTTGACCAAAATAATTCGGGGAAAAGTCCGGGAAAACCGCTGGGTGGAAGAACAGACACTATTTGAAGTGCCTGATTCCCTGAAGGTAGTGGACGGCAACCGCTGGGGCTGTCGGTTTTTGTTCGATAAGGCAGGACACCTGTTCTTCACGATCGGCGACATGGGCCGAGCGATGGATTCACAGGACTTGGGTAAAGCCACCGGGAAGGTGTTTCGCATCAATAATGACGGCAACATTCCTGAAGACAATCCCTTTGTGAACCAAAAAGGCGCACTGCCCGCGATTTATTCCCTGGGCAACCGCAACGTCCAGGGCATAGACCAGCATCCGGTAACGGGCGAGATTTGGATGACGGAGCACGGCCCGAAGGGGGGCGATGAATTGAATATCATGAAAAAAGGGGCAAACTACGGCTGGCCAGTCATTACCTACGGTATTGACTACGACGGTAGTATCGTGTCTGAGATTACGGAAAAAGAAGGTATGGAGCAACCCATCATCTATTGGACGCCTTCCATCGCAGTATCGGCCATTGCATTTTGCGCCAGTCCGCGCTTTCCGGCCTGGAAAAATAACCTACTGGTGGGTGCGCTCGGTTTCCAGGAATTGAGGCGACTCGTCATTGTGGACGACCGAGTATTGGCGCAGGAATTACTTTTTAAAGGAATGGGCCGGGTGCGAGATATAAAATTCGGTCCCGACGGGGCTCTCTACATCTTGATAAATAATCCGGACGAAATCCTGCGGATTACTCCCTCGCCAACACCCTCGGCCCGTCGCGATTGATGGCCGAGACGTACACTTTGCTATCGATTTCGGCCAGGGCAAACTTTTCCTGCATCGCTTTGCCTACGCGCTCAGCGGTTTCTCGACCTTTACTAAGCGTAAACATCGAAGGCCCTGCCCCCGAAATGCTGCACCCAAGAGCACCCTGCGTAATCGCTACCTGTTTCACTTCATTAAATTCGGGAATCAAAATGGCGCGGATAGGCTCCACAATCACATCCACCATCGAGCGGCTGATGAGTTCGTAGTCTTCCTGCATCAGCCCGGCGATAAGCCCAGCGACATTGCCCATTTGGGAAATGGCATTCTTCAAAGACACCTCATTGCGTAGTATGAAACGGGCGTCTTTGGTATTCACCTCGATGTCAGGATTGACCAAAGTACAGTACAAACCATCCGGCACCGGAATCTGGAACACATCCAGCGGCTGGTAGCTGCGAACTACCAAAAAGCCGCCCATCAGCGAAGGCCCCACATTATCGGCGTGGGCCGACCCGCAGGCAATGCGCTCGCCCTCCATCGCAAAGGGCAACAGTTGCTGCCGCGTCAGCGGCTGGTCCAGCATTTCGTTGAGGGCGAAAACGCCCGCCACGGCACTGGCCGAACTCGACCCCATACCGCTGCCCAGCGGCATATTTTTGTGCAAAACTACCTCCCCGCCAAATTCAGTATTACCCAAGTGCTCTAACAAACGCAGCATTACCACCGTCACCGCGTTGCGGGTCGGATCGCGTGGCAACCGACCTTCGTCGCCCGTGATGTCCGTAATGACAATACCCGGCGCATCGCGGCGGCGTAGTTCTACCACGTCACCAGGCTCATCCACGGCAAAGCCGAAGATGTCGAAGCCACAGGCTACATTGGCCACAGTAGCGGGGGCGAAAGCTTTGATAAAGTTCATGGGCATGGCAGAGTTTATGGGATGGGTCAAATGGTTAACGGTTAAAAGGTTAAATGGCGTTCTACGCAATTCCGTAGGTTGCGATTCGACAAAGAAATCCGCGAATCGTTAACCGTTGACCGTTAACCCTCCTCGGCGTTAGCCGAGATAGCTACTAATACTCATTATATCCGCAAAGACCCCCGAGGCAGTGACCTCGGCACCCGCGCCGGGGCCTTTCACGACCAGAGGGCGGTCTTTGTAGCGGTCGGTGGTGAAGGACACGATATTGTCGCTGCCCGATAAGTTATAAAACGGATGCTTGTCGTCCACGGCGCGAAGTTCTACTGTGGCGTGGTCGTTTTCCAGGGTGGCGATGTAGCGTAGAACGCCATTTTTGGCCTTGGCACCGTCCAGCAATCCTTCGAAGAATTCGTTCGATTTTTCCAGTTCGGCAAAAAAGTCCTCTACCGTCGGAGCTTGCAGGCAATTGTCGGGCAGGAGTTGCGCTATCTTCACTTCTTCCGGCTCCATCGGGATGCCTACTTCTCGGGCCAATATCAAAATTTTTCGGGCCACGTCAGTGCCGCTGAGGTCGTCGCGCGGATCCGGCTCGGTGTAGCCCTTGGCCTTGGCCTCACGCACTACATCCACGAAGCGGACGCCGGGGCCAAAAGTGTTGAAAATGTAGGACAAAGTACCCGATAGAATGGCTTCGATCTTGATGAATTTATCCCCGCTATCCATCAAGCCCTGAATGGTATTGATGATGGGCAGTCCGGCTCCGACGTTGGTTTCGTACAAGAACTTTACGCCACGCCGCAAAGCCGTGCGCTGCAGACGCTGGTACTCTTCGTACTTACCCGAGTTGGCAACTTTGTTAGGCGTCACAACCGAAATACTGGCATCCAGCAACTTTTCGTAGTGCCGTACGATGTCCTTATCGGAAGTACAATCTACGAAAACGCTGTTGGGAAGATTGAGTTCGATGATGCGATCGACGAAGGCGGGGATGCTGGTTTTGACCCCATTGTCGGCTACCTCCTTTCTCCAATGATCAACAGCGATGCCAGCGGGTTCGAGCAGCATCTTTTTTGTATTTGAAAGTCCCGCAATGTTGAGTTTAAGCAGTCGCTGTCCGCTCAGGAAGGCCGATTGGCTGCCTACTTGCTCGAGCAAAGTACCCCCAATTAATCCTACACCCACAATGAAAAGATTGAGCGAGCGGGTTTCGGACAGGAAGAACACGCCGTGAATGGCGTTGAGGGCTTTGGAAAGATCGTTTTTTGAAATAACCACCGAGATATTCAACTCCGAAGATCCCTGCGCCGTGGCGATAATATTAATGCCGTTTTTGCCTAAAACCGAAAACAGCTTGCCCGAGACTCCGGAGCTTTTCCGCATTCCCTCGCCCACGATGGCGATGATCGAAACATTTTTTTCGATGCCGATGCTGTCGATGTCGCCTCTGGTCATTTCGGATTCGAAGGCTTTCTCCAAAACCAACTGCGCTCGCTCGGCTTCACGCGGGTCGATAGTAAAGCAAATCGAATGCTCCGAAGACGCCTGCGAAATCAGGATGACGCTGATATTATTTTCCGACAGAGTAGTGAACAACCTCGCCGAAATGCCGGCTACACCGATCATACCGCTGCCCTGAATATTGACCAGGGCCATATCGTCGATGGACGAAAT
>NZ_JBGSXF010000231.1:0-8772 GCF_041751555.1 Persicitalea sp.
GCTTTTTCCAAATCCCAGGCTTCAACAATTCCTTCGCTTTCCAGTTTTTCGATCAATTGCCGAAACTCCGGCGTGCGCACCGAGAAGTACTGCGCGCCGTGGTCAGCACGGGTATTCTCGATGCGCCGCGTGGCCATACGGCCGCCGATGCCCCGCCCTTTGTCCAATACAGTCACGTCCCAACCCTGGGCAGTGAGTTCGCGGGCGGCGGTGAGTCCGGCCATGCCCGCGCCGATGATGATGCAAGAGTTCATAAATAATGATGACGGGGTCGCCCGTGCGATGATGAGTGAAGAATGATGAGTGATTTGGCGTAGATGTGTTGGCTACTTCTTACTTTTACCCTCAACAAGAAATAGCTGGCATTGTTGACAAATCGCTCCTCCCTTACTTTCAGGTGGCTTAAAGTATTGAAATTTCTCATAACAGGAATTTTCGTAGCCTTTGTCAGCTATTACTTCCTCTACTCTCACATCTTCTACTGCCAGACGGTCGCCTTTTCAAGTTTTGAAAAGATTAACGAAAAACTGTACGTCAGTGCAGGAACCGACGCCGCCCAACGGCAGCGAATGTACGAAGCCGTCGGCAAAGCTCGGCAACGCATCGAGGCATTTTGGGGGAAATCTCTTGGCAATGCAACCCTCATTCTGTGCAGTAATCCCGAAGAATATCAGAAATATTGCCACAGCAGCGAAGGTGCGGGTTGTAGCCTGGGAACGCCCTGGGGTGATTCATACATCGTGCTGAATCTCTTCGGCCTGAACGTGGACGTCGTCAGCCACGAAATGTGTCACGACGAATTGTTCACCCGGTTAGGCTGGTGGAAAACTACTACACAAATTCCGCAGTGGTTCAACGAGGGTCTGGCCCTGATGCTCGACCGCCGCTTCGTGCCGGAAACCGAACCGATGAAACGCTACCTTAGCTACAAGGATGAATGGCTGTACTTGACCCACGGCGCGCAGGAAGTGCTGGAATTGAAAAACTTAAAAACCATGCGAGGCTTCTTCGGCGGAAATCAACGCCACGTAATGCTGGCCTACATGTCGGCGGGCATGGAAGTGTCGTACTGGCTATTGCTCACCGGCCCGGAAAGCGTGCGGGCTTTGCTGGACACCTTGCGGCGGGGCGGCGACTTTGCCGAGACTTACGGCAATCTGAAAACAGCCGGGGAGTCGCAGCGGCGCGTGCCGCCTTCGTTCTATCCACTGCGTTGATTTTTTCAGGATAAACCTGAAATCGTGCATTTTTTTCACAAAAAACGTACTTTCGCCCTCGCTTTTAGAAAGACACCTCCCATTTTTGCCCAACAAGGTCAATTCAAACCTTCTCTCAACCCTTCTCGATGATGCAACAACTACAAACACTCGATTACGTCGTATTTTTCTTTTACTTCATAATCGTGGCGGGCTACGGGTACTGGATTTACCACCGTAAAAAAAACGATGCGGCTTCCACGACCGATTTCTTCCTGGCCGAAGGCTCGCTGACCTGGTGGGCCATCGGTGCATCGCTGATCGCTTCCAATATTTCCGCCGAGCAGTTCATAGGCATGTCGGGCAACGGTTTTTCGATGGGACTCGCCATCTCTACTTACGAGTGGATGGCCGCCGCCACGCTGATTATCGTGGCGGTGTTTTTTATGCCCATCTACCTCAAGAACCGCATTTTCACCATGCCGCAGTTTTTGGAACAGCGGTATAACAAGAGCGTCAGCCTGATCATGGCCATTTTCTGGCTGGCGCTGTATATTCTGGTCAACCTAACCTCCATTCTGTACCTGGGGGCGCTGGCCGTTTCCGGCATCTCCGGTCTCGATTTCGATTTCTGCATGTGGACGCTGGCCATTTTTGCCATCATCATTACGCTGGGCGGCATGAAGGTGATTGGTTACACCGATGTGATCCAGGTGTTTTTCCTGATCCTCGGCGGTCTGGCCACTACCTACCTGGCGCTCAATCTGGTATCGGACGACGCCGGACGGCAGGGTATGATCGAGGGCTTTAAGATCATGACCGAAGGCCACGACGACCATTTTCACATGATCTTCGATAAGGGCAATCCGTTTTACTCCCAACTACCCGGCCTCACGGTACTGATCGGCGGGATGTGGATCGTGAACCTGAACTACTGGGGTTGCAACCAATACATTACCCAGCGTGCCTTAGGTGCCGATCTCAAAACGGCCCGGAACGGTATTCTTTTCGCCGCCGGCTTGAAACTACTCATGCCTGTGATCGTGGTACTTCCGGGCATCGCGGCCTACTCGCTATACAGCCGCGGAATGTTCCAAACCGAAATGCTTGGGTCCGACGGGATGCTGCTGCCCGACAAAGCCTACCCGGTGCTTCTGAACCTGCTGCCCGTAGGACTGAAAGGCCTTTCTTTCGCGGCCCTGACGGCGGCGGTGGTAGCTTCGCTGGCGGGTAAGGCCAACAGTATATCCACTATTTTCACGCTCGATATTTTCAAGAATTACATTGGGAAGGAAAAGACCGAAGCCCAGCTCGTACGTACGGGACGCATCGTGGTGGTCGTGGCGATGGTGATGGCCATCGTGGTCGCGCCCTACATGGGCATCGATAAGAAGGGCGGTTTCCAGTTCATTCAGGAAATGACCGGACTGCTTTCGCCCGGCATCTTTGCGGCCTTCGTGATGGGCTTTTTCTGGAAGCGTACCAACTCCGCCGGGGCACTTTTTGCCATCGTGGGTGGCTTTCTGATTGCCCTGGCAATGCACAACGGCTTCCCTCCCTTTGTGGGCTGGGAAACAGTACCTTTCCTTGACCGCATGGGGGTAGTTTTCCTGATCTGCGTGGTCGGCATGCTCATTCTGGGCTTCCTGGCCCCAAGCCAGAACAAGGGCCTCGAAATCGATGCGTCGATGTTCAAGACGCACCGAACATTTACCATCGGGGCGGTGGCGGTAGTGGCCATCATTACTTTCCTGTACGCTTATTTCTGGTAGAAAGGAGGTTGTTCGAGACGCCTGTCCTGGTTGGAAACTTCGGTTTTTAGCGGGACAGGCGTTTTTTTGAGTAGATCAGGTTTTGCTTAACAAAAGCATAGCTGCCAAATCAAGTTAAAACTTCTCTTCTGATACCCATACCGATCCTGTTGGGAGGAAAATGTGGGGAGAAAACGCCTCCTAACTAAGTTTTCCCAATTCCGAATGGTGCGATTAGTTGACCTCCGATCGCTCCTCTGAAAACTTCGCCCCCACGGGTGAGCGGTACTTCTGAAACGGAATCTTTAATAGGTTACTGACCTGTCCGTTCTCGTGCGACTCCATGTGCGTATCGATGCCATAGACAAGTTTGCTTCCTTCTTCCCGCGCGAAAGTCCCGAACACCCGATCCCAAATCGAGAAAATATTGCCGTAATTCGTATCCGTGTAGGGCTGCACGTAGTGATGATGGACGTGGTGCATGTTGGGCGTTACAATCAACCAGCTAAGTACTTTGTCAACGGAGTTAGGCAAATTGATGTTGGCGTGGTTGAATTGCGAGAGCGCCACCGATAGCGCCTGGTACAAAAACACCAGCCACATGGGTGCGCCGGTGAGTACCACGGCGGCGGTCGTAAACACGAAGCGGAACACGCTCTCTCCGGGATGGTGGCGGTTGGCGGTGGTGGTGTCCACGTGGGTATCGGTGTGATGAATCAAGTGAAACCGCCACATCCATTTGACCTTGTGTTCAGTCCAATGCACGAAATATGCACCAACCAAGTCCAGCAGCATCATTCCGACCAGCCCGTAGGCCCAAAGCGGCATCTCGGGCAACCATTGCAGCAGCCCGAATTCGTTCGCTATCGCCCAGTCGCTGGACTTGACGAGGATGAACGCCATCGCGAAATTGATAATGATCGTCGTGATGGTAAAGAAAATATTGATCCCCGCGTGCTGCCATTTGTTATACTTGAAGCGGAAAAGCGGCAACGCCCCCTCAATCAGCCAGAAAAGCGTGATGCCGCCCACCAGAATGGCTGAGCGATGAGTGGAAGGTATGGTGGCGAAGTAGTCGGCGAGTTGTTGCATGAGCGAGCGTTTACTTTAAAGGAATAACCCTCCAAAGTAAACGCTATAACTTTATTTTTTGCACACAAAGAACAGAAAAGTACTAGTTTTCGGTCAATTGGCTCACAAACCGCGCGTGATCCCAGTTGATTTTCAAATCAGTAATCTGATCTTTTTCATTAAAGCGGAAAATGAAAATGTGGTCATTTTCAAACCGCAGCCCTTTGCTGGGAATGCCCATAAACTCCTTAGCCTGGGTGCCGAAGATCGCTACCTTACAGGTGGTGGCATCGCCTTCTACCGTGAGGGTATCTACGGTATTATCCAGGTCAGGGAAGCAGTCCATGAGTAGGCTCCACACGACTTTGCCAAATTCGCGGAACAGCCCCTTGCCATCGTCGCCAAGTGGTTCAAAATGAACTGTGGCGTCGGGCGTGGCGAGATGAATCATTCTCTCGGTGTCCAGGTCTTGATAGGCCGAAAAGAATTCAATGCAGGTTCCCTTGCGCGTAAGGTCGGTAAGGGTTTCGGTGGTTTTAGTAGTTTCCATGTTAGGTAGATGTTAGGTAGATGTTAGATAGAAATTATGAGATAGGGAGGTATTATCGGGCTGGCGCACTAGATTGTCTATTTTGCTTTGGCGAAGACTTCGCGGAGTTTTCCGTCCCAACCTTCCTGAATGAGCTTGCCGTTTGTGAGGGTAATTTTAAAAGGCTCCACTTTGCCGCGCCGGGTCATGTCCCAGGACCAGAGTTCGTTGGTTTCGGTGAGCGTTTTGCCGTCGAATTGGTAACGGCAAATGCCTCCGCCGTCGAATTTCCTATTGGCAGCATCGTAGTAGGCATACACGGCGTAGGGGTAGGCGAATATCTTTAACATGCTGAATCCCTTGTATTTCCCCTCGCCAAAACGACTCTGCCCGCCCCAATAACCTTCCTCCATTTTCCAGACCCCTTCCAGCCCCTTGTCTTTCAGAGGTTCCGTGGGAACCACTCTTTCCCTAACTTCTTTCAATTCATAATCGGGGTACTTGCCCGTGTTGAGTTTTCCTGATTGCTGAAATTCGTTGGGCGTAAGTTTGTAGTCAAAAGCGATGGTGCTGCCCACAGCGGAAGAATCCCAGGAGTAAAAATCAATACGTTCGTTATACTTGCCGTTGGCCAGGTCGTAGGTACCACCGGCTATCCCGTTGAGTTCATTATTGCCTTTTTTCAATGACCCCACAAACCAGTAGCCGTCCTTGAATACCTTGATACTCACTCGGTCGTCGGCGGTCACCCAGTCCTTGTCTTTTGGATATTTCAGGCGGCTCATTTTGTAGGCTCCGTTCAGTTTGCTGACGGGTTCCTCATGCGTGAAAGCGAACAGGAGCAGGAAAGCACCGAGTGCCAGTAAGGTCTTTTTCATCGTCGTTCGGTAGTTTGGTTTGACGAATCAAAGCTACGGGGAGCCTAATCGCTATGATTGTAAAAATGCGACATTTTACTACGTGCTATTCCAGCCAATGCGCCAGTTCCACATTATTCTTCACGTAATGCGAAGGACTTTTGCCCGTAAATTCCGTAAATTCCTTAATGAAGTGCGACTGGTCGTAGTACCCGAACTGATGAACCACATCCTGCCAATCGGCCACCTGCCAGCGATGCTGCGCCAGAAGATGGCACAAGGCTCCCACGCGGCGGATGCGGGCGTAGTACTTGGGACTCAACCCGACTTTTTGCAAGAATTGCCGTTCAAACTGCCGACGGCAGACGTACAGGTCGTCCATCAAAACCGAAATATTCACTACACCCTGCTGCGCCACGATCAGATTCGCGGCGTAATCGGTGCGGTCGGGTTGGGCATTGCGGCGGAGCAACTGGCGGTTAAGAAACTGTTCGAGAATCGCTATACGTTCAATAGGCGAAGTGGCTTCCCTGATTTGGCTCTCCCAGGCTTCAGTGCTACTACCCAGCACCGCGCGTAGTTCGGTACGCTCATCGGAAAACTCATACATAGGTAAGCCGAACAGGGTACTCAGTCCGGCGGGCCGGAACACAATTCCTGCCATCCCTACCTGGCCTGTGAGTTGCAACTGATAGCTACGGGTAGCCTGGCCCGTCAGAAAAGCCGTGGGGATCACTTCGCCGTTTATTTTATGGGAAGTGACCCGGTAGGGCGTACCGAAGTTGAAAACCATAGATCCATAACCGCTGGGCGGAGACTCCACTTCGACCGGGTGCGGTAGTAGGTTGCTACTTTCCCACACGAAGAAACATTCCACGAAGGGAAGCAGATGCGGCGGAGGGGTGAACTTACGGTAGTACATGACGCACTTCGGAGTGTTATGTTCAGTAGAATCACGATTTCTCTAACCAAAGATGCATCCTTTGCCAAATAAAACCTATAATTACCGATAGACTGTCTCTCAGGAATTTATCGAACGGTTGATTACTTGGGCTAATTCTGGAATCTTGTGTCCTGTGAAGATGCACAGTAGCCCGTGGCAGTCGGCTTCAATATGCTTACCTTTGCCATACTGTACAAACTACCCGCCGTGCTGCTGGCGTCAATTCCAATTATGGGATCACACTCAAGCAGGCGGCATTGGTACGAGTGAAAAAATGCTGAACTCATGAACTCATTGACTGCCCCAAAAACCGGAGACGGTGGCATCATCCTCACCAGCGCCGAAGACCTGCTGAACTGGGCGCGACTCTCATCGCTCTGGCCGATGGGCTTCGGCCTGGCGTGTTGCGCTTTCGAGATGATGGCCACCTTCGCTTCGCATTACGATCTGGAACGCTTCGGTATCTTCCCGCGCCCATCGCCCCGGCAGTCGGACGTGATGATTATTTCGGGAACCGTTACCTTCAAAATGGCCGACCGCGTCCGGCGGCTTTACCAGCAGATGCCCGAACCGCGCTACGTGATTTCGATGGGGAGTTGCTCCAACTGCGGCGGGCCATACTGGGAACACGGCTACCATGTGGTGAAGGGCGTCGATCGCATCATTCCGGTAGATGTGTACGTACCGGGCTGTCCGCCCCGTCCCGAGGCGCTGATCGGTGGTTTTATGAAATTGCAGGAAAAGATTCGCGGTGAACACCCTTTGAGTCAGTCGAAACCCGTACCGACATTACTCCTGGAAATGGAGGCAGAAGAAGCGAGTGCTTTATTTTGATCCGTCAATTGAGTAATTACCACTATTTATTTAGAATAATTTAAAATAGTCTTGGAGGTAGGGAAGATAGTTTTTAGCTTTGTGTTCTTTGAAACAGAACCCAGCCATTCCGTGCAGCAGACCAACGAGCTTTACCGAACCACCAAAGGCACATCCTGGCAGTGCGACCTCACTAACCGCATCCATTTGCAATTTGGGGAGATGGAAGTGGCTTTTAAAATGCGCGACTTTTCCGCTTTTCGGCGGAAAATACAAGCCGTCGATATCCAGGAAAGACTCTACGACTTATCCGACGAGGGCGACTTCGAGGTGATCGAGGCCCCGCAGCAGGGGCTTTCCCTGCAACTCACACTCTGCGATCTCATTCAACTCCGTGACTTACTGAATGGCACCAAATTTGCGCTTCAACTCAACAGCCTGTTGCACGAAGCCCTCGGAGAGGTCTCGCTGGTGTAGTCATCTTCTTTTTTAGACTAATTCTATATTTGCTTATTTGTGAGCCAATTACGAACTATTTTTGTTTGCAATCCCTTCTCTTTTTAGAAATTCACCTATTACATTTTTGACGATGAAAGATCTGGTAAGACAACATACTTCCCTGACGGAAGACGTAGAAATGGTGCTGAACGCGCAGTGTAAAATGGAAGCCGAGGCTTCTTTGAAGTACCTGGCCATGGCTGCCTGGCTCGACCGCAACGGCTACGACTATTCGGCGGGCTACCTCTACGGACAAGCCGAGGAAGAGAGGGAGCATTTTTTGAAAATATTCAGGTACATCACCGAAGTGGGCGGCACGGCAACTACGCCGACCATCAGCGAAGTGCAGCAGGAGTTTGCCTCTTTGCGTGACGTGTTCGAAACAGCCCTACGGAGCGAAATCGCCGTCACGCACTCCATCAATCGTATTGTGGCCAAGTGTCGCGAGTTGAACGACTATGCCACTGAGGAATTTATGATGTGGTACGTACGCGAGCAACGCGAGGAAGAGCGCAACGCCCGGCGGGTGATGGAGCTATTCGATCTTATCGACGCCGACAGTGCCACCGGAAAATTCGATCTCGATAAGGAGATTGGGAAAGTAGGGGGTACTTTATCATGATGAATAATCAGCCATTCCAGTTATCTAAAAAAGGAGCCAAATCGGCTCCTTTTTTAGGAAATATACTTTCTGAAAAATTGCTGGATATCCTTTTCAGACACCTCGGTATGCCAGGCATTGGTAGGTTGGAAGCACACGACCGGGGCTTGCTTGCAGCGGTCGGTGCAACCCATCCTGATTAGTTCCACTTCGTTTTTCAGACCATTCGCTTTGATCGCGTCCTTACAGTATTTCCTGACTTCGGAATATTTTCCGCACTTTTTCCCCTCACAAATAAAAATCGCCTTTTTGGGGAACCCCGATTTGCCCATCCTCACTTAATTTTTTAGTAAAATTTTTAAAACAACACACCAAATCCTGTTAAGTTCGGCTTTCCGTATCTTTGTTGCATGAATTTTACTGACATTCACCTGCTGCTGACCGATCGCCTGGGCGACACAGCGATTACTGAGGCCGTGGCGGACGTCCCGCAACCTTTTCTGGTCGTGCCGT
>NZ_JBGSXF010000232.1:0-8480 GCF_041751555.1 Persicitalea sp.
ACTTCGGCGAAACTTTTTACCCGCGCTACGATCGACGCCATGATATTTCGGTCGTCGGGATTTACGAACTAAGCAAGCGCGTGACACTATCTGCCACCTGGGTGTATGGGACGGGTAACGCCCTCACGGTACCACGCGGACAATACTCCGCCTACTCCGACAACGCCAGTAATCTGATGCCGGGAGTCGGTAGTTTGAATTGGTATGGCCAGGGAGTCAATGAGTATGGCCCCAAAAACTCTTTCCGGGCCGAACCCTACCACCGTCTCGACGTCGCGGTGCAGTTTCATAAGAAATTGAAGCGGCACGAGCGGACCTGGGAATTTGGCATTTACAACGCCTACAATCGCCGCAATCCGTTTTTTTACAATGTAGGTAGTGAGGAGGTTTCGAACACCAATTCCCAGCCCAACGGCTCTTACACGAGCAAAACTGTGTTGCAGCGCGTATCGCTGTTTCCTTTTCTACCTTCGTTCAGTTATAATTTTAAATTCTGAGTAGGGGAGAGGGCTTGCGGCGCGGAGTTGCACGTGCAATGAATTTTTTTAAATCTTTGATAATACGTCTTTCGAACAAATGAAATATTTTGCCTTTCTCCTCCTTATTGTCCTAACATCCTGCGAGTCGCTGGTAAATACTATCCCCGAAGACAAACTACCTCAGGGCGACCCACAGCTTACCATGTTCTGCTATATTTCCCCGCAGGACACCGTCATCCGAGCCAAAGTGAGCCGATCCCGCCCCGCCTTTGGGATGTACAGCAGCAACGGACAATCGTATTTTCTGGAAAACGGCGACACGATCCGTACAAATCAACCACTCACGACCGCCACGGTAACAATCAGCGACGGGCAAACGACCGCCAATTTGCGCTACCAAAAGCCCAATCAGGTTTTTGACCTTCCGGTGAGCCAGTTTCCCATCCGGGCGGGACAAACCTACACCTTGACTGTGACCGAAGGCGGGCAAAAGGCCCAAGCCACCTGCACTGTCCCAAAAGATCAAGTACCCGTCAAGAGTTATACGTTGGATTCAATGATTGGCAACCGATTCGGCAATACGCAGAAGATTCTTACTACCAACTTCACTTGGGACGACCCGGCGGGCGAGGCCAACTACTACCGGGTCAACGTATACGAGGTGATCGACGCGCCTGCATTCAGATTCAATCAAGCAGAGAAGAAGTACTACGAATACCGTCAAACCTTTATCAATAACTATCGGGTCGATCGCAATAACTTCCGCAGCGTGTTCCAAAACGACAAGAATTTGGACGGCACTACTTTTGCCTCTCCCCAGTTTGAGAGTTATAGCAGCTTACTTAACTACGGAGGAGGAATCACAGTGGATGGCAAACCTCTCTTGCCCAGTCGGCCAGCCGAAAGGGTAGGGATATATTTGCAAGTCCAGAATGTAGATGTGCCTTACTATGAGTTTCATCGGTCGCTGGAAAACTACAACGGCGACAATCCTTTTACTGAACCCTCACTAATTTATACCAACGTCAAGGGCGGCTTAGGCGTCTTTGCCAGCTACAACCAAAGTACCAAAGCCATCAAACCCTAAAACTCAAAAAAATAGGGCGTATTTTTACGCCCTATTTTTATTGTGGTAAAACTTAAAAACTCATGAAAAAACTACTAGCCGTTTGCTTCGTAGCGGGTACTTTGTTCGCCTGCGGCAGCAATGATTCGACCCAGAACCTGCGCGACAACGAAACGCCCGTAATGGCCGAAGATGAAGTGGATAATCGCCAAATTCAACCCGACACGCTGGGGATTGACACGACGGCGGTGAATTAATCCACCGTTTCTTCCATTACCTTAGCCTTGGAAAGGTGCAGTTCCAGGGCGGCTACTTTTCCGGCGGCCCAGGCTTTAAGGTCTGGGTCTTTGCCATCTTCGCCTTGCTCTTTGAAGTGCTTGATGTCTTCTTCGTGGTCTTTCACCATTAATTCGGCATAGGCCTCGTCGAATTCCTTGCCCGTTTTTTCGGCCAGTTCGTTGTATTTCTCCTGCTTGTCTTCGCTCAGCGTAGTGGGTAGGGTGATGTTCTTCTGTGAGGCCAGTAGTTTCAGTTCCTCGTTGGCCTGGCCGTGGTCGATGGTCATCAGACGCCCAAACTGTTTGACGTCTTCAGAAGCCCCGTTTTTCTGGGCCAGCTCGCCCAATTGTACCTCGAACATGCCTCCATCGGCGGCGGTTACGGCAAACTCTGCATCGTCTTCCATGGCTTCGCCCAGCATGTCTTCGTTCATTTCTTCGGCTTGCTCAGCGCTGTCGTTTCTGTCGTTGTCGCAGGCGGCGGTCGCGAACAGCGAAGCGGCTAGCATCAGGTTGAAAGCGATCTTTTTCATAGTGTTAATCGAATTTTAGGTTATGGGAAAATGAGTTTAGTAGATACTAAAATTTTGTGCCAGCCCGGCAGCTGTACAGAGTGAAAACAGCCATTTTACCGCAATTGCTTATATTTGGCCCCGCTACGCCATTAGCGAAAGTTGGCATAGCGGTTCTGACCCTCTTTTTGACACTACCCACTCTAATCGAACTCTCCCGAAAAAGTACATGGAAATTTTAGGCATCGACATCGGCGGCTCCGGCATCAAGGGCGCAAAAGTAAACATCGAAACGGGCGAACTGACTACCGAGCGCTTCCGAATTCCCACGCCCGATCCCTCCAAACCTGCCGCTGTTGCTGATGTCGTCAAAGAAATTGTGAAGCATTTTGAGTGGAAAGGCCCGGTTGGCTGTGGCTTCCCGACCGTTATTGACAAGGGTATCGCCCGTGGCCATAGTAATATGGATCCTGAGTGGGTGGGTGTCCACATTGAAGAACTTTTTCGCAAGAAAACCGGGCAGCCCTTCAAGGTTATCAATGACGCTGACGCCGCCGGACTGGCCGAAATGAGCTTCGGCGCGGGCATCGACAAAAAGGGACTGGTCTTCGTCCTGACGCTGGGTACGGGCATCGGCTCGGGTGTCTTTCTGGACGGCAAGTTAATCCCTAACTTCGAGCTGGGCCGACTGCTGCACACCAATGGCAAGCCCATCGAGTACTACGCCGCCGACTCGGCCCGTCAGCGCAAAGAACTTAGCTACAAGAAGTGGGGTAAGCGGCTGGACGTGTTTCTGCACCATATCATTCGTCTCTTCTCACCCGATCTCATCATTTTGGGCGGCGGGGCCAGCAAAAAGTACCATAAGTTTGAGGACATCCTGACGATCGACGTCCCAATTCTAGTCGCTGAAACCCGCAACGAAGCCGGAATCATCGGAGCGGCAATGGCAGGAGTTGGCTTAGTGATGAGTGATGACGAGGCCGCCCAGCAGTAATGAATTGGTACAAGTGAGAGCAGAGCGTTCCTTCTCGGTTTGACTTTACTTTGTGACTTTGGATCGCAGCGGCCAACCGCCTTTGCCCCTTCAAAAAATAACCAAATACAAAAACAGCAATACCAGCAGCACGGCAACGATTTGAATCCAACGGCTTTGTTTGGGGAATTCGTAGCTGCAGATGGGGCAAGAGTCGCTTTTGGCGTCTATTTCCATGGCACAGGAGGGGCATTCCATTGTTTTCATCGTGAGGAGAAGGGGTAGTTTATTTTTAAGTAATGCTCAATTGAGTCGATTTTGACCTAAATAACAGAAAACTCAGAAAAGAATTCTTGCCTGAGTTTCTGCCGCAACTACTAATGGATGCATGAGTCAGCCCCGACCCAAGTTTTATATTCGCCTGCTGGATCGTCTTTCGGGGGTTTCCTGGAAAAGCATTTATCGGCTATCCTCGGCGCTCAACTTCCTCCTGTATAGGGTAGTTCCCTACCGTCAAAAGGTGATCTTTCAAAATTTACGCCGGAGCTTTCCTGGCAAAAACGAAGACGAAATTCGCGCCATTGCTCGCCGCTACTACCGCCACCTTGCCGATACGATATTCGAAACGGTCAAATACCGCAGCTGTCCGGCGGAAGAAATCCTCGAACGCATCGAAGGCGACATCGGCCTGGTGGATCGGCTCTACACCGAAGGTAAAAACGTCCTGTTTTTGATGGGACACCGCGGCAACTGGGAATTGGCCAATCTCTTCTCCTCGTTGCGGTTTTCACACGAATGTTTGGTCGTCTATCGGCCCCTTGCCAATCGTGATTTCGACCAGTGGTTCCTTGATCTGCGTACGCGCTTCGGGGCCAAGATGGTTCCCATGAACGACATCGCCGCCGAACTCCGCAAACCCCGCAGAAAACCCTACGTGGTCGTGCTGGCCAATGACCAGTCACCGCCGCCCGAGTCGGCTTTCTGGACTACCTTCCTGCACCAGGACACCGGATTTTTCCGGGGCGGCGAAATCCTGGCCCGCCGCAACGATCTAACGGTTCTCTACGCTGATTTCAGCCGCATCGAAGCTAAGCGGGGTTTCTACCACGTCGAAATTTCGCTGATTTGTGATGAGTGCAAAACTCTGCCTCGGAATGGCGTTCTGGAAAAGCAAATTCGGTTGTTGGAAAGCGACATCCGGGCGCAGCCTTTCAACTGGTTGTGGAGTCATCGGCGCTGGAAGCACAAGCGGCCTTCATAAAGTACTCTTTCGAAGCCTGTTTTTCTGTTTATACATTTTTGAAAAAAAATTAAACAATCGTTTGATTTATAAAATCTATTGCTACCTTTGCAGGAGATAGAACGACAATGACTGAGGAAAAGCAAGACGCCGAAAAGAAAATAAAGGAAGCCGCCCGCCGGGTGTTTCTGGCGCAGGGCTACGAAGGGGCCAAGATGCGGCAGATCGCCGAGGAGGCAGGTGTGAACCTGGCAATGATCAATTATTATTTCCGTAGCAAAGAGCAACTGTTTCAAAGCATCTACGCCGAAACCCTGGCGCAGTTCGTCGGGCAAATAATACTTATGCTTAACGAACCTACGCCATTGGAAGTGAAAATTTGGAAGATTGTCGATCGCTACACCGATTTTATTATGGATAATCCGCTCATTCCCAGATTTATTTTGTCAGAACAACAAGTGAACGATGGAGCATTTTTCAAAGGGATCAACGCGCGGGGGCTCATTGGACAATCCGTATTCTCAAAGCAGTTAGCGGAGGAAGCGGAGAAAGGAAATATCCGTGAAATTGCGCCGCTGCAGGTGATTATGTCCATTTTGGGTAACATCGTTTTTCCCGTCGTGGCGAGGCCCGTAGTGACCTACGTTGGTAGTCTGGACGATGATGGTTTTAAGGAGTTTATGAAGGAACGCAAGCAAATCGTCCCGGAAATGATCATGGCGTACTTGAAATTGAAGTAAAAAAATTTGTTATTAAAACAAACAGATGTTTAGATCAGATGTTTGATTAGTTATGAAGCGATACCTATTTTTACTGTACTTTCTAACAAGTTGGTCGGTGCAAAGCCAGTCGGTCCTGACATTAGAGCAATGCTACGAAGCGGCCCGTACCAACTACCCCTTGCTGAAACAAAAGGAAATTCTGGCCCAAAACGGGGAGCTGGCGATCGAGAATCTAAACAAAAACCGGAGGCTGCCCCAACTGGCGGTCAACGGCCAGGCAACCTGGCAGTCGCAGGTGACCAAACTACCTATCGAACTACCTAATTTCTCCGTCCCCACCCTCAGCAAAGACCAGTACCGCATTACGCTCGACGCCAGCTACGCCCTCTACGACGGCAACCTGACCCAACTGCAATCCGAAGTACAGCGGGCCAGCACCGCATCCGCTCAGCAGCAGGTGGAAATAGAACTGAATCGATTGAAAGACCAAGTCGACGCCTTGTTCCTCAACGCTCTGCTCACCGACGAAAATCTGATACTGACTCAGGCAATCCTGGCCGATCTGGCAAACAGATTAGAGAAATTTAGGGCAAACGTCCGTTTCGGTACGGTGGCGCAAATGGACGTCGATGGTTTGGAGGCAGAACTACTTACCGCCCGCCAGCGCCTCGCCCAACTCGACGCCACACGATCGGGGCTGCGCGAATCGCTGGCTTTGCTCACCGACTTACCTATTTCCGACAGTACGAAATTGGTTGTAGAAGTACTTCCAAACCAGGTTAAAGTAGGAAATGAAATGGAAGTAGCAAGCGAAGTAGAACAAGGCAGACCCGAACTCCAACTTTATCAGGCGCAGCGGTCGCTCTACGACGCTCAGTTCCGATTGACAGCCAACAAAACGAAGCCGCGACTGAGTCTCTTTGCTCAGGGTGGCGGCGGAAGACCGGGATTGAACTTTCTAAGTAATGATTTCAAGGGCTTTTTTATCGGCGGTCTGCGGTTGAACTGGAATCTTTCTTCGGCCTATACCCTGAATAATGACCGGCAGATGATTATGCTCAACCGTCAAATCGTGGACATTCAACAAGCTACTTTTGAGAAAAACCTAAGCGTACAACTCCGACAGCAACAAACCGAAATCGACAAACTGACGGCACAACTCGCCACTGACGCCGAAATCGCGGCCCTGCGGACGCGCGTCCGGCAAGCCGCTGCCGTTCAGCTCGACAACGGAGCCATCGCCGCCCGCGACTACACAGCCCTGCTCAACGCCGAAAACCAGGCGCAATTGAACCAAAAATTACACGAGTTGCAGTTGGTATCGGCCAGGATTCAGTACCGGACTTTGGCGGGAAATTAGGCTGAGAGTTCTCGTAAAGAAACATATAAGCCCTGAAAGGGCGTAATACGGCAGCGTAAGGTGAAGCCTTGCGAAAACTAAGAACCCGACAAAACAAAGCCCTGAAAGGGTGAAATCCTGATCTATCTCTAAAAAGCCTTTTTTCATAATGAAACAGATCACCATTTTATTCCTAGCCGCTCTCTTTCTCCTCGGCTGCAATCCTGACGAAGACACCGCCGATGCCTACGGCAACTTCGAAGCCATCGAAACTACCGTTTCGGCCCAGGCGACGGGCGAACTGCAGAGCTTCACCGTGCAAGAGGGCGAATCGCTGGACTCTGGCCAGACGGTGGGCCGCATCGACACCGAGCAGTTGGAACTGCGCAAGGCGCAGCTACGCGCCAGCGAGCGAGCTGTGCAAAGTCGCGCCCCCAACGTGTCGGCGCAGCTTTCGGCCTACGAACAGCAGATTGCGGTACAGCAGCAGCAGCGCAAGAACTTGTTGCGCGAGCAGGAACGCGCCCAAAACCTGGTCACCGCCGGAGCAGCCCCTAGCAAGCAACTGGATGATATAAACGCCCAACTCGAGACGCTGGAACGGCAGATTGCCCTCACGCGGCAGCAACGCGTGGCGCAGGCCTCGGCCCTCAACACCCAGCGCAGCGGCACCGTGGCCGAAACCGCGCCGCTGGCCGAGCAGGTGAAACAACTCGACGATCAGATCGGCAAGGCGACGGTCGTAAACCCGATTGGCGGCACCGTGACGGTAAAGTACGCCGAGCCGGGTGAAGTGGTCAGCTACGGCAAGCCGCTGTACAAAATCGCGACGCTCGACAACGTTACGCTCCGCGCCTACGTAGGCGGTGACCAATTGGTGAACGTCAGGCCCGGCCAGCGGGTACAGGTAGCCGTGGATGCGCCAGAGGGTACTTTAAAAACCTACGACGGGGTAGTTACCTGGATTTCCAGCAAGGCTGAGTTTACGCCCAAAGTCATTCAGACCAAAGAGGAGCGGGTGAATCTCGTGTACGCCATGAAAATCGTCGTCAAAAACGATGGCGGCCTAAAGATCGGAATGCCGGGCGAAGTGCGGTTTGGCAAGAAGACAGAATTATGATCACCATCGAAAACATATCGAAATCCTACGGCGAAACCAAGGCGGTGCAGGACGTGTCGCTGACGGTGGAGGCGGGTGAGCTTTTCGGGCTGATTGGGCCGGACGGGGCGGGCAAAACTACCCTTTTCAAAATCCTGGTCACGTTGCTGCTGCCCGACGCGGGGTGCGCTACCGTGGCCGGACGCGATGCAGTGCGCGACTTCCGGGCTTTGCGGTCGGTGGTAGGGTACATGCCGGGACGGTTTTCATTGTATCCCGATTTGAGCGTGGGGGAGAACCTGCAATTTTTTGCGACCGTTTTTGGTACTTCCATCGCTGCCAACTACGAGCTTATTCGCGAGATTTATGTGCAGTTAGAACCGTTCAAGAATCGTAGGGCGGGAGCGCTTTCGGGTGGCATGAAGCAGAAGCTTGCTCTTTGCTGCGCCCTGATTCACAAACCGGAAGTACTTTTCCTGGACGAGCCGACTACGGGCGTGGATGCCGTGTCGCGCAAGGAGTTTTGGGATATGCTCGGAAATCTGAAAGAGCGCGGCCTGACGATTTTGGTTTCGACACCCTATATGGACGAGGCCAGCCTTTGCGACCGCATCGCCCTCATGCAAACCGGAAAAGTCCTGGCCATCGACACGCCCACGGGCGTGGAGCAACTCTTTGACAAACCGCTGTTTGCGGTAAAGGCGAACGACAGGTATCGTCTCATTCAGGATTTGCGAAAAGCTCCGTTCACAGTCACCTGCTACGCCTT
>NZ_JBGSXF010000233.1:0-14892 GCF_041751555.1 Persicitalea sp.
CTGATCGAGGAGGCCGAAACCGGGCAAAAAGCGGTAAATGTTCTGCTCTCCCGCGAAGAAACTTACGCCGACATTTCACCCATTCGCCTGAACTCCAACGGCGTGACGGCCTTTATTTCTATCATGCGGGGCTGTAACAACATGTGCAGCTTTTGCGTGGTACCTTATACTAGAGGTCGCGAGCGTAGCCGTGATCCGCAAAGCATCGTGCGCGAGGCGCAGGAATTGTTCGCGCAGGGCTACCGAGAAGTAACGCTGCTGGGCCAAAACGTAGATTCGTACAATTATAGCGCTGCTCAAAGTGGCGAGCAATCCTACGATTTTGCCGAGTTGCTCGGCATGGTCGCACGGGTGCATCCCGACTTGCGTGTCCGGTTCAGCACCTCGCATCCCAAAGACATTACGGATCGGGTACTTTACGCCATGCGGGATCACGACAACGTCTGCAACTACATTCACCTCCCGGCCCAAAGCGGCAACAGCCGGATTCTGGACCTGATGAACCGCACCTACGACCGCGAATGGTACATGCAGAAAATCGACCGCATCCGGGATATCCTGGGCGAGGATTGCGGGATTTCGCATGATATGATTACGGGCTTCTGCACCGAAACCGAAGCAGAACACCGCGACACCCTGTCGCTCATGGAATACGTTCGCTACGACTACGGCTATATGTTTGCCTACTCGGAGCGCCCCGGTACTCCGGCGGCCAGAAAGTTGATAGACGACATTCCCTACGACGTGAAGCTCCGTCGCCTCAATGAGGTCATCGCCCTGCAACAGAAACATTCACTAGAGCGCAATCAGCGACTCGTGGGGCGCGTCCACAAAGTACTGGTGGAAGGTACTTCCAAGCGCTCCGACGAAGACCTGCAAGGCCGCAATGATCAAAACAAGGTGGTTGTTTTCCCACGTAAAAATTTCAAAAAAGGCGATTATGTGATTGTATTAGTTACTGAATGCACCGCCGCCACGCTAATTGGTAAAGCAGTAGAAGAAGTGGCGGCATAATAATATAAACACACAGCAAAGTGGAATTTGAGTAGTTATGAATGTGATCTCATAAGCGCACTGGCCGCTCCGGCCCCCATCATAATTCATCACTCATCACTCATCACTCATCATTCTAAAATTTGGATTTATCAGAAATACAGTCCGTTAAAAACCGCTTCAGCATCATTGGAGCCGCGCCTGCGCTCAATTACGCCATTAATGTAGCTATGCAGGTAGCAGCGACCGACCTCACCGTGCTGATTACGGGTGAGAGCGGCAGCGGTAAGGAGTCCTTCTCTAAGATTATTCACAGCCTCAGTGTTCGCAAGCACGGCAATTTCATCGCCATCAACTGCGGGGCCATTCCTGAAGGCACCATCGACTCCGAACTTTTCGGCCACGAAAAAGGCGCTTTTACCGGGGCTTTGGATGCTCGGAAGGGCTATTTTGAAACTACCAACGGGGGAACCATTTTCCTGGACGAGATCGGCGAAATGCCCTTGGGCACGCAAGCCCGGCTGCTGCGGGTGCTTGAAAACGGCGAGTACATCCGCGTCGGAGCGTCCAAGACTCAGAAAACCGATGTGCGGGTGGTAGCAGCGACCAACGTCAACCTGCTGGAAGCCGTGAACAAGGGAAAATTCAGGGAAGACTTGTACTACCGCCTGAACACCGTCCCGATTTACGTGCCACCGCTGCGTGAGCGCGGCGAGGATGTACAGATGCTCTTCCGAAAATTCACGAACGATTTCGCCGAACGCTACCGCACCCGGCCCGTGCGCCTGTCGCCCGACGCGCGAGAAGCCCTATTGACCTTCGATTTTCCTGGCAACATCAGGCAGTTGAAGAACATCGCCGAGCAGATTACAATTTTGGAAACTGACAAAGAGGAACCTATCGACGCTAACACGTTGTGGCGGTACCTGAACCCTGTCAATCCGGCCTCGCGCCGCCCGATGAGTCAGGCATTGGTGCCCCTGAGTCTGGGCGAGGACGCTACGTCTTATTCGGAAAGAGAGATCCTGTACAAAGTACTTTTCGAGATGCGTCGCGACGTAACTGAGTTAAAAAAGCTTGTCCGCGAAGTGCTGAAAGATGAGCAGTCCAATCACGAAATACTGAAAAATCATCAGGATTTATTCGATGACATGAACCACACCGACGCGCCCGTCACCGAAGCGTCGCGGCTATTGGCAGCGCACGAGGAGCGCCTTTCCAATAGCAAGAGAAGCGACGGCCCGAGCCGGGAATATGCCAATCGCGTAGTCGATCTCGACCGCTACTCCGAAGCCCGCAGCCAGATCGAAGACGTGGAGCATATTGCAGAAGAGGAAGAATCGCTTTCGCTGGAAGATCAGGAGAAGGATCTCATCATCAAAGCTCTGCGCCGCAACAACAATAAACGAAAGTACGCCGCGCAGGCGTTGGGTATTTCGGAACGGACGCTGTATCGAAAGATCAAGCAGTACGATATTGATGAGTGAGTGAGTGTAAAGTTTATGTGTTTATGAGTTCAAAGTTGTTCGCTGATGCGATTATGATTTGTAGGAGTCGTTTGGCAGTTTGCTTGATTTGCGGCCTTTCGCTGTGGGTGGCGGGCTGCGGAGTGTATTCATTTACCGGGACGAGTCTTTCGCCGGATATAAAGACGTTTACGGTACTGAATTTCAGTACGGGCGTGGCGGGGGGACCGGCGAATCTACCGATTCAGGTCAACGAGAAGTTGAAGGAATATTTCCAGCGAAACACCAGCCTGACGCTCTTGCCTACGGGCGGCGACTTGATTTTAGAAGGTACTTTGACGGGTTACGACGTGCTGCCCGTCGCGCCGACGGCTAACGATCAAGCAGGCTTCAACCGCCTTACTATGACAGTGCAGATTCGCTTTACTAATACGCTGGATGAGACTAAAGACTTCGATCAGGCTTTTTCCTTCTACGCCGACTTTCCGCAAGGCCAAACGCTGAATCAGAACGAATCCCGACTTTTGCCCGGCATTATAGACCAGATTGTGCAAAATATCTTTAACAAGTCGGCGGCAGATTGGTAGGCCACGTCAGTTTTGCGTATTTTTGGGGTTCTTCTCCTGACACCAAGCCCTACACACTCTGATGGATAAAGTCGATAAAGAAACTTTTGCCTATTGGGTCACGCATCCGCAGGACATCGGCTCCGGCAACCTTCTCCGACTGGAAGAAACGACTAAGGCTTTCCCTTACTGCCAAATTAGCTACGCGCTGCTCGCCAAGGCCGCTGCCGACAGCGGTTCCTCTCGCCTGACTGAGTTGGTACCGCTCGCCGCCGCCTACACCTTGAACCGGGGTGCCCTGCGCCGACTGGTAGAGAACGAATCGGCGTGGTCGGGCGCCCTGCTCGATCGGCTGACCGAGCTACCACAAAACCGATACGGCTCCCGCGACCGAGCCACACCTTACGGTAAGGATCGACCTATTTCACTCGTCCGTTTCGAGGATCGTTTCCCCAAACCTGCCGAAAAGGTTGAGGTTAAGGAAGATGTACCACCCGAAACGCCACCCATGGAAGAAACGGTACTGGCAGAGAAAAATATCGAGGATGAACTGACTTACAAGCGCTTAAAGCCGACACCCATCCCGGCCATCGAACTGCTACCGCTTCCCACGCCTCGCGCCGACGAGCGCCGCAAGCAGCAGGAGATTATCGAAGCGTTCATCCGAAACGACCCGCGTATCGGTCCCATCCGGCCCGACGCCACTACCCCCGAACCCGAGGTGGCAGATCTTTCGCAACGCGCGCAAGGCGTTTCTCTTGGTGGCCTGGCCACAGAGTCCTTTGCCAAAATTCTCCTTAAACAGGGCAAAATCGACAAAGCGATTGACATCTACGAAAAACTTAAATTGAAAAACCCGGAAAAAAGCGATTACTTTGCGCAAAAAATCGCTGAACTGGATAACGACAAATAAAATCGGCTCGATTTATAGACTGATTTGCAACAGAAAAACCAGCAAACCCGATCTTATAATTCATTACTGGTACGCCAGCCCGGTCATAATTCATCACTCATAATTTATCATTAATAGAAATGTATCTTGCTCTCGTAATTCTCGTGGCGATCATCGCCGTTCTCCTTATCCTTATCGTTTTGGTACAGAACTCCAAAGGCGGTGGTCTTTCCAGTGAATTCAGCGGCGGCGCAGGCGGCCAAATGTTTGGCGTCAAGAAAACTACCGACCTGCTGGAACAAGTCACCTGGGGCATGGCCGGAGCCATCATGATCATCTCTTTGGCGTCTTATGTCATGGTAGGTAACGGCTCCGACGCCAACCAAGGCATCAACAGCGTAAATGTAGATAAGGCGCAGAATTCCGCCGTTCCCGGTGGCAACATCGCTCCACTTCCCGCTCCCGCTGCCGCGCCTGGCGACACCAACCAGTAGCAGCAAATAAGGAAACAAAAACACTGCGGGCCGCTTCCAATAGGGAGCGGCCCGCAGTGTTTTTACTGAATATTTCAACCTTGAACAAAAGTACCCAAGCTTCCCCTACCCAACCTTCATCAGCTTGGCCATCAACTGCTTGGCCGCTGGCAACAAAGTCTCATCCACTGGATACTCGCGTGGCGACTCCACCATATAAGTCGCCGGATTGGGTAGGTGGGTAAATCGGCGCGTAAGATTGACCTTCATATTCTCAAAAGTAGTACTTAAGTTCTTCCGCACGGAATCGACGCGCTGGGTTTGGATGATACGTTCTCGACGGGAATCGAAGAGCGTAACCTGATAGCGAAAAATCGTCGTCTCTCGACTATTTTGTTTGTAAATAAAGAGATACCCCTCATCCGTGCGAAGCGGTACGATGCCAATCGGCGCTATTGTCAAGTTGGCTTTCACTTCCTCATAGCGCAGCTCTCCTTCTTCTATGAGTTGAGAAAATCGCGGAATTGCAAATTCCAGAATGTCAGTTATTTCTTCCAGGTGATCTCCGTCCTCGTATGTATTCTGATATATCCACCGCAATTGGTCAGGATCGACTCCGGTCAGGTTTTTGGGGAAAAGGCTACGCATCGAACGTTGCGACTCTTTGAGTGAAACACTGCTATCATAGTGCTCCCTGACCTGTGCTAAATGAGGAAAAAGAACCTGATTGCTGAATTCCTGCCGTACGTTCTGCAAATATGCCAGTAAGACATACTTTTTGTACTCGAAGTCGAGAATTCCGTCAGTTAGCCACTCGCTGGATAATTTTGTCATGGTTAGAAAACGATGGTGGGTGCCGAAAATTTAGTCATTTCTATCCAAATTCAAAATTATATTTTACTTCTGATGCTTTTTATTATCATTTATTTTTCAAATGACCCGATAAGCTTTTGTCAGCCCGCGCCTGTAAATATGACAGGTATTCCGGCTGGCATAAATTCTGCCTGTGTGAGTATTGTCAAGAATATTTTGTGACAACTTAAAACCGTAAACTAATATGTCAACCTTAATCGAAGAAAAAGTGAGTGTACAACCCCTGGCTGATCGGGTGCTGGTAGAACCCGCCCCCGCCGAAGAGAAAACCGCATTTGGTATCATCATCCCCGATACCGCCAAAGAGAAACCACAACGTGGCACCGTTATGGCGGCTGGCCCCGGCAAGACTGATGAGCCAATGACCGTGAAAGTAGGTGACACTGTCCTCTACGGCAAATACTCCGGCACCGAGCTGACCGTCGATGGTAAAGACTGCCTCATCATGCGCGAGTCCGACATTTTCGCCGTCATCAATAATTAATTTGGAATGAGTGACGGGGCCGCCCGCGCGGTGCGGAATAATTTTATTCACTAATTCCAAATTCACTAATTAAACCTTAAAAGCACAAATAGTTATGTCTAAGCAGATATTTTTTGATTCAGAAGCCCGCGCCAAGATCAAGCGCGGCGTAGATACTCTGGCCGACGCCGTAAAGGTAACGCTCGGCCCCCGCGGCCGTAACGTCGTGATCGACAAGAAATTTGGCTCACCCACTATCACTAAGGATGGTGTGACCGTAGCTAAAGAAATTGAACTGAAAGACGCCATGGAGAACATGGGCGCTCAATTGGTTAAAGAAGTAGCTTCCAAAACGGCTGACTCAGCGGGTGACGGAACTACGACGGCTACCGTTCTGGCTCAAGCCATCTACACCATTGGTGTGAAGAACGTCGCTGCTGGTGCTAACCCAATGGATTTGAAGCGTGGTATTGACAAAGCTGTCAGCGCCATCGTGAAAAACCTGGAAACGCAGAAGAAAAACATCTCCACTTCTAAGGAAATCGCGCAGGTAGCTACTATTTCGGCTAACCACGACGAAGAGATCGGTCAAATGATCGCTGAGGCGATGGAGAAGGTGGGTAAAGAAGGCGTTATCACCGTGGAAGAAGCGCGCGGCACCGAAACCGAAGTAAAAACGGTGGAAGGCATGCAGTTCGACCGTGGGTACTTGTCTCCGTACTTCGTGACTAACACGGAGAAAATGGAAGTCGAGATGGAGCGTCCTTACATTCTGATTTCGGAGAAGAAAGTCTCTTCCATGAAGGAATTACTGCCCGTATTGGAGGCCGTAGCCCAGACGGGTCGCCCTCTGATTATCCTCGCCGAGGATGTGGACGGTGAGGCTCTTGCCACGTTGGTAGTGAACAAAATTCGCGGTGCTTTGAAAGTAGCCGCCATAAAAGCTCCTGGCTTCGGTGACCGCCGCAAGGCCATGCTGGAAGACATCGCCATCCTGACGGGCGGCCAGGTCATCAGCGAAGAGCGCGGTTTCAAACTCGAAAATGCCACGCTGGAATACCTCGGTAGCTGCGACAAGGCGATTATCGACAAGGACAACACAACATTGATCAACGGTGAAGGTGCCAAAGAAAATATCGATGGCCGAGTGAACCAGATCAAGGCGCAAATCGAAAACACAACTTCCGATTACGACCGCGAGAAACTGCAGGAGCGTTTGGCTAAGTTGTCAGGTGGCGTAGCCATTCTGTACATCGGTGCCGCTACGGAAGTAGAAATGAAAGAGAAGAAGGACCGCGTTGACGATGCGCTACACGCGACTCGCGCCGCCGTTGAGGAAGGCGTTGTAGCAGGTGGAGGCGTAGCTTTCATCCGTGCCGTCGAGGCTCTGACCGATCTGAAAGGCAACAACGAAGACGAAACGACGGGTATAAACATCATCCGTCTGGCCGTTGAAGCTCCCCTGCGTACCATCGTTTCCAACTCTGGTAAGGAGGCATCCGTGGTGATCCAGAAAGTGAAGGAAGGCAGTGGTTCTTATGGCTACAACGCCAAGGACGACACCTACGAGGATCTGCTGGAAGCGGGTATCATTGATCCCAAGAAAGTAACGCGCCTGGCGCTTGAAAATGCTGCTTCGGTAGCAGGCATGTTGCTCACGACTGAGTGCGTGATCGCCGACGAGCCGGAAGAAGATAAAGGTGGTGGCATGGGCCACGGTCATGGCGGTGGCGGCATGGGCGGGATGATGTAATTCCAACCAATGATAGTTAAGTTATTGCCAAGAGCGGTACGGATTGATTCCGTGCCGCTTTTTTATGATGTCCCGATTGGCTAAATAGGCTGGTCGGGACATTTTTTTTAGAGCAGACTTGCATTTTCAAATAGTGACATTTCAGAAAAGAGCCAAGGTCAACAACTTAATAACCAGTTTGTTAAGGCAAATATCTTGACGATCAGAGCACGACAACCTGACGAAAAATTGACTAGGAATTTGCTTTTGAGCGTCAAAACATCTAAACTTAACAATTATTTAACATTGGCGTAATATTGTAATAACATAGCTATGAAATCCTTCACACTCCTATATCGATTAGGAATCGCTCTTTTAGTCGCGTTCATCACTGCCCCGGCCTCTGCTCAGCATCAGGATATCCCTGATTTTCTGAAAGAAAAATTGACTTGGAAGGAGAAGTTAGTGGTAATCTACGCTCCCGAGGATCAGAAAAATCAAATCAAGGAGCAGTTGGCAGCACTCTCGCCCTACATAGAAACCCTTCGAAACGAGAGGATTACGGTCGTACAAATTCCGACTATCCTTTCCGCCAACAATCTTCTTTATCTAAAAAACAAGCTCCGCTACCAGAAAAACCAGATGAACATTTGGGTCATTGATGAGAAGGGAAATCTTCGCATGAGTAGCACCAAAGCAGCTTCCGCCGAGCAGTTCCTGCGAATTCTAGATGCAGATACGCGGCCCGTGCTGGCGAGTCGGACGCGGTTGCTGTAATTGAAAAAATATTAGTTGGTACTTAAAAGTAACACACCCTTCGTTTGTGAATCCAGAACGCAACAAGGCTATCTTCTACCTTGAATTCCCAGCGGGAGATTTGTCCAAAATCAAAGCCTTCTATCAGAAAGCATTCGGATGGACCTTCGAAGATTGGGGGCCTGACTACATCAGTTTTTCCGATGGACAAATGGCGGGCGGTTTTTACAAAGCCGACGGCCTGACTGCCTCAGCGCCACTAGTTGTCATATGGGCTGATGACTTGGAAGCAATGCAAACGGAAGTCGAAAGGGCTGGCGGTAATATCGTCAAGCCCATTTTTTCATTTCCGGGAGGTCATCGATTCCATTTTACAGATCCCAGCGGAAACGAACTCTCGGTCTGCTCGAAGTGAGGGAGATTGGGACTCAACCATCCTACAAAAATTATCACCCACCGCCAAATCGAACCCAGGTCCGGGTTCGATTTGGCGGTGGGTGATAGCAATGGGGTAAGGGTTCGATCGGGCCTACTTGTTATACCCCGGATTCTGCGTCAGGCTGGGATTCTGCTGAAGCGCCACCGAAGGAATCGGCCACAGGTAGTCGCGCTTGGGGTCGAAAGCACGCGTTTCCACCCGCTTGCCCAGATAATCGAATACGTCGCCGTTCATCTCCTTTTCCGCCGTCCGCCAGCGGCGTAAATCCCAATAATACTGGCCTTCTCCGGCCAATTCAATGCGCCGCTCGTGGCGGATTTCCTGTCGCATCTGGTCTTTCGATAGCCCGGCTGGGAAAGGAGCTACGCCCGCCCGCTTGCGCAAAAGGTTCAGAGCGTCGTACACGGAGGCGTCCGGCCCCACGGCTTCGTTTTGAGCCTCGGCGTAGTTGAGCAGCACTTCGCCGTAGCGGAGAATGATGTTATTGAGATCGGAAATGTTGTCGGCTTTCCCGGCGGGCGGTGCTTCGTTGTCCTTATAGGTTGTGCCCTTCTTGAGACCATAGCCTGTGCGTGGATAAGTGGCAGCTACTACAGGTTTGCCCTTGAACGAACTGCCAATCGTCATGATTGTCGCCGCCAAACGGGGATCTCGATTTTTGTAGGGAAACTTGGGGTCATACAGTGGCGATTCTGCGGCGGTCTTGCCATCGGTCAGATAATAGTCGCTGACAAGACCCTGCAAGGGTGCATAGGTATTAAATTGGTCGTAGTTGATGTCGTTGCTATGGGTGTATTCCGGGTTTTTGTATTGCACATCCAGAATCACCTCCGAATTCCCTTCGTTTTCCTGCAAGAAAAGCCCGCGATAGTCGGGAAATAAGGAATAGGTTTTGGCATCCATAAGGGTCTTTGCCGCAGCAGCGGCTTCGATCCATTTTCCGGCAAAAAGCAGGGTGCGGGATTTGAGGGCATTGGCCGCTCCCGCCGTAGCGCGTCCCTTGTTTCCCCCGGTGTAGGATTTGGGCAAATCGGCAGCGGCTTCGGTCAAATCCTTCACAATCTGCGCCAGCGTTTCATCGGAGGTATTACGTGGTAAAGCCCCCTGCTCGACTGTCGGGGCGTCCAGGATGACGGGAACGCCTCCGTAGGCAATCCAGAGGTCGAAGTAGAAGAGGCCTCGCAGGAACTTTGCTTCGGCGATGTAGCGCTTCTTGTTGGCGTCGGGCATCTTGATGTCGCCGATGCGGGCCAGCAGGGTGTTGGCTCGGCCAATGCCGCCATAAGCTTGATCCCAACGGTTGTTGATGATACCCGTGTTACTGGCATCATGAATGCCCCGCGCAATATTTCCGCCCGGACCGTTGTAGGTGTAAATGTTGCTGGTGGCTCCGTCCAGTTCGGCCATCATATTGCCTCCGTGCAGGGCGTTGCCGTATAGGGAGTTGTAAATGGCATTTAGTCCCGCCTGAGCGTGTTCCTCCGTTTTCCAGAAGGTTTGATCCGTAAAACGATCCGTCGGATTCACGTCGAGGATCGACTGCGAGCAGCTTTGCAGCAGCACGACAAGAATTGCGATATATTTCTTCATGTCAATATCAAATTAAAAAGTTGCGGTGATGCCACCGGAGATGATTTTGGCAATGGGGTAGGCAATGATGCCCCGCTGGGTGGGATCCCGCTCGGGGTCTCCGTCTTTGAACTTCGTGAAAGTCAGCAGATTCTGCCCGTTGAGGAAGAAACGAAGCTTGCTCAGGCTGATCTTCTTCGCGATGTTGGCGGGCAGTGTGTAGCCCAACTGGGCATTTTTCATGCGGAGGTACGACATATCCTGCAACCAAAAATCCGAGAAAACGAAGTTCTGCGGGTAGCCCGTGGCGGTCGTCAGCCGGGGCAGCGGTGCGCCGGGATTTTCGGGCGTCCAGGAATCGGTCAGCCATTCGCGGGTCACACCCGCACCGTTCTTGTAAGGTTGCGACAGGTTGGAGACTAGGTTGGTGTTGATGCCCTCCACACCCTGAAAGAAAATGGCCAGGTCAAACCCCCGATAATCGCCACCCAGCGTGAAGCTGTACGTGTATTTGGGCAAAGAGCGGCCAATGACCACGCGGTCGTTGTTGTCGATGATGTTGTCGCCGTTCTGGTCTTTGTAGCGCAAGTCGCCGGGGTTGACGACTTTGTTCTGAAAAGGCGCCGACTTGATTTCGTCGGCCGTCTGGAAAATACCAACGGCTTCCAAACCGTAAAAGGAGTTGAGCGGCGAGCCTTCCTGCGTGATTCGGGTACCCCCGCTGAATATGACTTCTCCGTTCGTGTTTTCCACTTGGTTTTTGAAGTAGGTGAGGTTAGTACCCAAATTGTAGTTGAGCGCCCCAATCCGGTTGCGGTAACCCAGCGTGACCTCGACGCCCCGGTTCGAGACCGAACCCACATTTTTCAGTGGTCCTCCCAGGTTACCTACCTGGCCGGGCAGGTTCACGCGAGCGAGGATGTCGTCGGTAAGTTTACGGAACAAATCAACTTCAAAAGTGAGTCGGTTATTGAAAAATCCGCCGTCCAGGCCGATGTTCGAGCTCGTTGTGGTTTCCCAGGTCAGATTAGGATCGGCCAGTTGCGTGACCGCCGCTCCGCTCACCAGCGATTTGTTAAAGACGTAGTTCGATCCCAGCGCGATGGCGTTGATGTAGCTGAACAGCGGGATATCCTGGTTGCCCAGTTGCCCCCAGCTCGCCCGCAGTTTCAGATTGGAAATGGCCTTGACATCTTTGAGAAAATTCTCCTCGTTGATGCGCCAGCCCACCGACACCGACGGGAAGAATCCCCACCGCTTGTCCGCCGCAAAACGCGAGGAACCGTCGTAGCGAAAGTTGGTCTCGAAGAGGTACTTGTCGTTGAAGACATAGTTGACCCGGCCGAAATAGGACATGATTCGCGAACGGTTCGACGTTCCGCCTACTACCGGGTTGAGCGTACCGCCGCTGAGTTCGGTGATTTCGTTGCCCAGGTAACCCTGGTTTCGGGCTTCAAAATTGGAATTGTAGAAAAACTCCACGCTGCTTCCGGCCAGCAAACTCAGGAAATGGCGGTCAGCCATCGTTTTCTCCCAGGAGAGCGTATGGAAATTGGTGAAGTTGAACGATTGTATCTCTCTTTGCCGCACCCCACGTGGCGGAATATTACCCATCGGGGCTTGCTCCTTGGTTTTGGGATGGGTCAGCAGAATAACGGGGTAGTTGTACTTCTCGGTGCCGAAGCGGACATTGGGGGCCGCCGTGATTTTATATTTGATGCCCAACGGCAGGTTTACCTGCGCGTAAAGGTTCAGGATGGTGCGGAGTTCCTTGTTGAGGCGGTCGCCCTCGAAAGAAAGCGCGTAGGGATTGCGGAAAAAATTATGGCCCGGCACCCGGATCCACTGGTCGGCGTAGGTGCCGTCTTCGGCTAGGACGCCCTGGGTGGGCAACCCCCGATAGACCAGGCCCATGATGCCACCTTCGCCGTTGCCTTCGTCGGCACTATACGCGCTCTCGCGGTCGAAGGAGTAGGTACCCAACAGGTTGCTACCGATCTTGAGCCACTTTGTGATGTCGGAGTCGATGCTGGTGCTGATCGTATAGCGGTTGGCGTAAGTATTGGGCATGATGCCTTTTTGATCCAGGTATCCCAACGACACGGAGAAGGCCGTTTTATCGCTGCCCCCGGCAATTCTAAGATTGTGCTGCTGGATAGGCGCCCGCTGGAACATGGCATCGAACCAATTCGTATTGGTATAGATGTGGGGATCGGTGCCGTTGCGATACTCATCTACCAGCGCCTGGGAATATTCCGGCTGGCGGCCTTCGTTGGCCAGAGCGCGGTTTTTGCCTTCCATATAATCTACCGAATTCCATACCACGTCCTGGGGCAGGCGCGTGACGGATTGCGAGCCGTAGTAGCCGTTATAGTCCACCGACACCTTCTTATTTCGCTGGCCACCTTTGGTTTTCACCAGCACTACACCGTTTTGGGCGCGACTACCGTAGATAGCCGCCGAAGCAGCATCTTTCAGCACCGTAATGCTTTCGATGTCGTTGGGGTTGACATCCGACAAAGGAAACTCTATGCCGTCCACCAGCACCAGCGGGGCGGAGCCGGAGAAATAAGAGTTGGCCCCACGAATCGTAATCGAAGCCCCGTCCGCACCGGGCCGCCCTTTGTTCATATTGACATATACGCCGGGTAAGCCTTGTAAAGCCTGGGTGGAGTTGGTGATGGGGCGGTCGGCGATGAACTTGGCA
Organism: Persicitalea sp.; assembly: GCF_041751555.1. NCBI lineage: Bacteria > Pseudomonadati > Bacteroidota > Cytophagia > Cytophagales > Spirosomataceae > Persicitalea > Persicitalea sp. The sequence goes on from NZ_JBGSXF010000233.1 coordinate 12,930, forward strand.
TCCATCGTGGCTACTGAACCCGTCAGGTTGACCTTCTTCTGAGTTCCGTAGCCGACTACGACCACCTCGTCCAGCGACTTGTCTTCGGGAACCATCGAGATGTCGAGATTGGTGCGCGTCCCTACGGTTACTTCCTGGCTTTGGTAACCCACAAAACTGAACACCAAAATTGAGGCAGCATCCGGCGTATTGAGTTCAAAAGCACCTCCGCCGTTGGTGGTAGTTCCCGTGGTGGTGCCTTTCACCACTACGCTCACGCCGGGTAGTCCCGCGCCGTTTTCGTCGGTCACGGTTCCCCGCACGAGCACTTCCGGTCGGGAATATATGAGGGAGGTGGAGGCTGGGTCGTGAGCGGCGATTCCCGAAGGCGGCACGAAGGCCAGCACCTGGTTGAACCCTACCATGACCAGTTGAGTGGTCAGGCATAGCGCCACCCAGATTTTTCTGTCAAGCGAGCAGGCATTTTGCATAGTCAAGAAAAGTTAAGAAATAGGTTGGTAAGATTGTTTGCCAAGGATGAGAGATCGTCCCTTAATCGATGACTCATTTCTACTATTATCGGAAGAATAATAATGTATCAGGACGGTAACCAGGAGCATTCACCCCTACTTGAATTCCATAAACAAAATCGTAGAGGTTTTAGCGGGTAGATAAGTCGATTAAGCAAGTTTTCTGTGGGAAAGTATCCACCAAAACTAGCCGTCGATGAAAGTAGCTATTCTGCTCCTTTGTTTCCTTTCATTTTCCGCCTTTTCCAAAGACCTCACTGTCTCACTTACCGAAAAAACGCCCGTCACGGGCTACGCCCTCGGGCAATTCCGGCAGTTGGTGGCCAAAGCGGGTTTCGAAGTCAAAGAAGCCGCCCCGACTACGGCGAACGTGGTAGTTGCCACCGATGCCACATTGGGCAAAGAAACCTACCGCATCGAGCGGCAGGGCAGCCAACTCCGCCTCATCACGGGCGATGACAACGGTACTTTGTACGCCCTGCTGGACCTCGGCGAACAACTGAGTTGGGGCAAAACCCTCGTCCAAATTCCCGCCAAAACCGTACGACCGCGCCTGGGTTTCCGGGCCGTCAAGTTCAATTTACCCTACATGGCCTACCGCAACGGCCCTTCCCTGACCCAGCATGACTTGACCTGCCGTGATCTCAACTTCTGGGAAGCGTACCTCGACAATATGGCCCAAAACCGCTTCAACGTGCTGTCGCTGTGGTCGCAGCACTTGTTTCACTACATGGTGATTCCCGATAATTTCCCCGAAGCCACGCAGTTCAACGAGTTCGAGATGGGCGAGTGGAAAATGTTCTGGAAGGAACTCTTCCGCATGGCGCACGAGCGGGGCATCGAGACGTATATTATCAATTGGAATACCTTCGTGTCGCCCTCCTTTGCGCGGGCGCACGACGTGGGCCGCTACGAGGGCGCGCACATTGGCGAGGGTGACACGACGAAGCTCACTGAGCGCTATACCCGCGAAATTATCCGGCAGGTCATCGACGAATACGACGACCTCGATGGCCTGGGCATCACACTGGGCGAGCGCATGGGGGGCCAAAACCCCGACGAGCGCCGCGCCTGGCTCGACCGCACGATTCTGGCCGGGATGCGCGACGCCAAGCGCAAGATCAAGTTTGTGTACCGCGCTCCGCTCTCCGCCAACGAAAAGTCGGGCGGCAACACGAGTCAGGAAAATGATGTACGTTCCCGTAAGCATGTCGAAGGCCTGGACGTGACGGAGGCTTACGTAGAGTTCAAGTACAATTGGTCGCACGGGCATTCGTCGCCCAACCTGTTCCACGTCCACGGCGGTAAGTTGTCGGACGCTTACTGGAATCCGGTTTCGGAAAAATTCAAGGTAGTATGGACGCTGCGCAACGAGGACTTTTTCGTCCTGCGCTGGGGTCAGCCCGACTTCATCCGGGAATTCATCCAAAATAACGGGGCCAACTACGTGGGCG
>NZ_JBGSXF010000234.1:0-2500 GCF_041751555.1 Persicitalea sp.
CGTAAAAAAAAAGGATAAAACCGTAGTCGGCTTTATCCTTTTTCAGGAAGGCAATGGTCACCCATTACTCGCCGACTTCCCCTTCGAGTAGTCCTTTATATTTCTTGGCGTTGGTCACCTCAGCCGACATAGGGTACTCCTCGACAATTTTTCCGTAGGAAGTGATAGCGTCCTTAGGCTGTTTGGCTTTTTCCTGCGCTATGCCCAACTTCATCAGATACACAGGCGTAAAAAACTCGTTCGATTTATAGTCCGCTGCTTTTTTGTAGTAGCTGACGGCCTCTTCCGGCTGATTTTTCTCCATGTAAGCATCACCCGTCAAAGCATAAGCACGCCCTTGTACCAGCAAATCCGATGAACTGAAAGATTTCAAATGCTCGATGGCATTGTCAAACTTCCCTTCCTTCATTAGAGCGATACCTGCGTACAAATGGGCGAGGTTGGCCGCGTCGGTGCCAGGGTAGTTGTCGGCAATCGCCAGCAGACCTTCGTTGCCGCCACTGCCATTTAACGCCCGATTCGTAGAATCGGCCTCCATGTCGTACACGACATTCGATAAAGCACTTTGCGCCGTACTTTCTTGGCTATCAATGTAAAAACGGTAAGCGGCGAAGCATAACACTACCACCACAATGGCAACGGCTACCCCGATAAGGGCCTTTTTGTATTTAATAAAGAAGATTTCGGCCTTGCTGATCTGACTCGCCAGCGCTTCCGGGCTTTCGATGATTTCGACCCCAGAGTTAGCCGTATTTTTCTTGCTCATGCGTAATGGTTCATTTTTGGAACGCAAAGGTAGGGAAAAGATGTGTAATTGTTTAATCGTGTAATCGTTGAATTCATGTTTTTTGTTGTGTTGCGTAATTGTCAAACGTTACACAACACACTTGAATTAACCGTCCCTGTGTTAAATCATTTCAACAAACAGACAGATCAACATCAATTACACAATTCAACAGTTCCACGATTCAACAACCTTTTACTCCATAATAAACGGATAGTCTTCCTGCGCGTACACGTCGGTATAAGCTTCCTTAGCGTCGGGGAAGTCGGACTCATCGGCGAATTTGACGGCTTCGGCCACGGTGGCTTTGATTCCTTTGTCGATGGCATCCAGTTCTTCTTCCGTCGCAAAATTGTGTTTTAGGATCACCTGCTTCACATTTTCGATGGGGTCGCGTAGCTTATATTCTTCCACTTCTTCCTTGGTGCGGTACTTCTGCGGGTCCGACATCGAGTGGCCGCGGTAGCGATAAGTGCGGAATTCGAGGTAGGTCGGCCCGTCGCCCTTGCGGGCTCGTTCAGCGGCACGGCTCACGGCTTCGTGAATCGCCTCGACGTTCATGCCATCTACGGGTTCGGACGGGATGTCGTAGGCTTCGCCCAGCGTGTAAAGTTCGGTAACGTTAGAAGAGCGCCCTACGGAAGTACCCATGGCGTAGCCGTTGTTTTCAACCACGAAAATCACGGGTAGTTTCCAGGTCATGGCCATGTTCAGGGCCTCATGAAAAGCCCCCTGCCGCACAGCTCCATCACCGAAGAAGCAAATGCAGACGTTGCCCGTCTCGTTGTATTGTTCCGCAAAGGCAATACCCGCGCCCAACGGAATCTGCGCGCCCACGATACCGTGGCCGCCCATGAAATTACGCTCTTTGTCAAAGATGTGCATCGAACCGCCCTTGCCTTTGGTCGTTCCAGTCTCTTTACCGAAAAGTTCGGCCATGATGGCGTTTGGGCTGGTGCCCAGCGCCAAAGGCATACCATGGTCGCGATAGGCGGTGATGTACTTATCATCGGGCGTGAGGGCAGTGGCTGTTCCCGACGAGCAGGCTTCCTGTCCTATATAGAGGTGGCAGAAACCCCGGATTTTTTGTTGGCCGTATAGTTGCCCTGCCTTTTCTTCGAAACGGCGTTGCAGCAGCATATTTTCGTACCAGAACATGTAGCGTTCCTTGGAGTACTGCAATTTCGGAGCCGTTTCCTTTTTTGACGCTTCCTTTTTAGCGGGGGCTTTCTTTTCTTTTGCGGTGGCCATCTATTTTAATGATGAGTTATGAATGATGAATTACGAATGGGGCGGCTGCTTTCCATTCAGGAACTTTACATCTTTGTAATTGTTGGGTTAGAACCCTGATTCGGGCGGTTTTTGCGCCGCTTGAACTGCGAAAGTAGCAATAAACTCCCTAACAAAGAAAGGCATGTGGCTCGAAAAACTTCACCTCACGTATTTTAAAAGCTACGAAGAGGGCAGTTTTACGTTCGGCGAGCGGGTTAATTGCCTGGTCGGGGAGAACGGTAGCGGAAAAACCAACCTGCTGGATGCCATCTATTTTCTGGCCCTGACCAAGAGTGCCTTTCAAAATCAGGATGCTCTCAGCATCCGCCACGAGGCCGATTTTTTCGTACTGGACGGGGTTTTTCATCAACATGCCGGGCATGTCCAAATCACCTGCAGTCTGCCGCGAGGACAGCGCAAGGTGATGATGTCAGACAAGAAGGC
>NZ_JBGSXF010000235.1:0-8700 GCF_041751555.1 Persicitalea sp.
GGTGGTTGGCTGCGACTCGAGCAATTCGGCGCGGGCATGATCACGGGCTGGGGTTCGCACCACCTCGACATCGCGCACTGGGGCATGGATACCGAACTGACAGGCCCCACGGAAATTACGGGCTTAGGCTCATTTCCACTACCCGGCTCGGGAATATGGAATGTTCACGGCAACTTTCTGGTGGTTTCGAAGTACGCCAATGGCGTGACTATGGAAATTGGAGGCAATAATCCGAATGGCGTAATGTTCGAGGGTACCGACGGTTGGATTTTCGTATCGCGCGGTAACGTAGGCGTTACAGCCTCCGACCCCGGCGCGGCGCAAGCGGCCAAGGAGAACGATGCCTTCAAGGCAAGCGACAAGAAAATCCTCAGCTCTGTCATCGGAGCCAGCGAAACCAAGCTCTACGAAAGCCCGGAGCAGCACCGCAACTGGCTGGAAAGCATCCAGAACGACAAGCAGACGATCAGCCACGTCGAAATCGCCCACCGTTCCTGCTCGGCCTGTCTGCTGGCGCACACGGCTATGAAGTTGGGCCGCAAGTTGCAATGGGATCCGGAGAAGGAGCAGTTTATCAATGACGCGGAGGCCAACTCCATGCTATCGCGCCAGCAGCGCGCGCCTTACGGAACGACTTACGTGAAAGGGTAGTTTTTTTAGTTGAGACGGGGCGCCCCGAGGCGTTGAAAATGGAGAATTCTGATTTGGGTGTGCTTGAATAAATTTTTGTGAATTTCAGAGTCGAGAGCCGAAGGGGCTAAATCCTTCGGCTCCTTTTTGTTTCATTCATCTTTTGGCCAAAAAAAAGTATATTTGGAAAAATCATCTGTCACATGGAAACGACGACTGAACAAATTCCCGAAACCCTGCTGTACGAAGAGTTCGGCGGGCGGAAATATTACCGCCGGGGCTACCGAGAGGTAATGCTGGGGCTGAAAAATAGAAGTGAAATTATGGGAAGCAGCATTTTTCAATCCCTTATCGTTCCGGCGATTGTGTCTTACCTGATGAGGGTTCTGCCCATGAAGGAGTTTTGGGTACAGTCGAGTGAAGCGGGACTGCGTTTGAAGCACAAGGAAAACTTAGCCAACGACATTACGATTGTTGAAAAAAGTAAACTGCTCACTCCCACCTCTTTAAAATACAGTAGCACTCCTCCCAAATTTATTTTCGAGGTCGACATAAAGATAGACCCCAAAGACTACTCCGATGAGCCGGCGGTAGGTTCCGAAATAGATTACATCATCCAAAAATCAGAGAAGCTGATGGCCTTTGGGGTAGAGGGCTTAGCGTGGATACTTACACCAAGTAAGAAAATCGTTCTGATGCGCCCAAATCGAAAGATGGAGCTTTTCGAGTGGAACGAAGAAGTACCCATATTCGGAGAATACAGTTTCTGTTTGCAAACCATTCTGGAAGCACTGGATATTTTGCCCCCTTCCTCTGCCGATTAAATCTTGCACTCGTAAAACCGAACGCGCGTATCGCCCACGTCGATGAAGGTAATCGAACTGTACTCGTCGCCAAAACGCTCGAAGTCCGGGACGCGGCTGTGGCCGACCACCTGATGGTAATTGGGGAGAAAGTCGTTTCGGGTTTCGGCTCGGTCGGCCCAGTTTGGCCCGCCGTAAAGGTGCCAGCCACCGCGCTTGTGGCCTACCTCGAAGAGAATGTCGCGGTATTCGCTTTCGTGAATTTCGTTGAGCGTTGCGGCCAGGTTGGTTTTCTCGAACCTACGAAAAACGGACGAATGCATCTTAAACCAGCCCCAAGAAACGCCCGCGTGTGTGAATAGATAGTCGCCGTGTTGCCAGGCAATCTTGAATAAATCTTCGTTTCCCAAAAACAGCCTTCCCAGCGTTTCCTGTAGATCGGCGCGATGGCCCGAGCATTGATACAGCGGATAATGCAGGTACTGCGCGTCGTGGTTACCGAGCAGTAGCGTCACACGCTCGTCATTGCTTTTTTTGAAAGCAATAATCTCTTCCAGATTCTGAATGACGTCCAGATCGGGAATGGGCTGGTGCGGATCGACGTAGTCGCCGATGAAGATAACTTGGTCGGCTTCGGTACCTCTTATCTCCTTCCAGGCGTCGCGCCCGTGGACATCGCCAATGGCTAAAATTTGCATGCTTTCATGTTTTTATGCGTAAATCGCGGATCGAACTACAAAGTTCTGTTTCTCCGGAATACAAGTGTTCCCCGTGATTTCAAAAAAAAGCAAGCCAACCTTCTGTTTATGAATCCAAAAATTCGCATCGTCGAAGAAAAAGTCCTGTCCGACAATTGGTACGTATTAAGAAAAATCACCTTCGACTACCAACGTAAGGATGGTAGCTGGGAGCGGCAATCGCGCGAAGCTTACGACCGGGGCAACGGGGCCGTAATTCTGCTCTATAACAGGGAACGGAAAAAAGTCATTCTTACCCGGCAATTTCGACTACCGACTTATACCAACGGCAATCCGACGGGTATGATGATCGAAGCTTGCGCGGGGCTGCTCGATAAGGACAATGCGGAAGACTGCATCCGGCGTGAAACCGAAGAGGAAACGGGCTATCAGGTTCGGGAGGTGAAAAAGGTGTTCGAAGCTTACATGTCGCCTGGGTCGGTGACGGAAATCCTGTATTTCTTCGTGGCGGAGTATAATAAGGAGATGCAGGTGGGCGAGGGGGGAGGCCACGCCGAGGAGCAGGAGAACATTGAAGTACTGGAGATCGACTTCGCGGCGGCCTTGTCCATGATCCAAAGCGGCGAGATCAAAGATGCCAAAACCATCATGCTGCTCTACCACGCGAAACTGAACGGATTCCTATAAAAAACGCTGACAGCCTTTTGAAGGGCTGTCAGCGTTGATGATTAGAATTAGTCTCTAATTTGGCTATACAGTCGGCTCTGTTTTCTTGCCCGTAAATTTATCCATCAGATCTCGGAGCATTTGCTCGGCGTCGGGGAAAGTCTCTTTCAGGGTGTCAGTGCCTTTAGTTTTGAGTTGTTCGAAGTAGTCGGGTACTTTATCTACCGCACCCTCGGCCTCGTCGCGGAGGTTACCGGCTTTGGATTTCAGGTCTTCCAGCATCTTCTCACCTTCTTCGGTTTGCAGGTACTTGTACATGCTGGCGCCGGCGGCGGCACCCAAGACAAAAGTGGCTAAGTGTTTGGCATTTACGCTCATGGTTTCTAAGGGAGTTTGTTTGCGTTTTTTACCAAATGTACAAAAACTATTCTCGGTTGTACAAACCATTCGTCACAAGACAAGTCAACGCCTTAGCTGAACGACCTGGCGATTCCTTCTCAGAAAGGGGTCTCCTCCGCGATCCGTCCTTTCAAAAAAGCCATTAGGTCGCCTCGGGGCTTACGGCACAGATACACGCGGGTGCCGTATTCGCGGGCGTGGACATTCTGGATGCGGCCGATTTCCTTGATGTCGGCAAACCCCCGTTGCAAGTCTTCCCCCAATTCGTCATTGACATAAATGAATTCCTGGATTTCGTGATCGAGCAAATCGGGTGCCCAATACAGGAAACTCTCGCTGAAACACATGGGCTCGGGCAGTCCGTACTTTTTGCCAATGATAGTCACGGCTCCCGCGTGTCCGTAGTTTTCGCAGTAAATCAGCACATTCTCCTTATTGCCTGTCTGCTGGTAGGCGCGTTGTACGATGCGGGTGAGTTCGTCCCAGCCCAGCATATCGGCGTAGTCCTGTGGTAGTGAGTGGATAGTGCCGTCCTCGAAGCGACGGCCTTCGTCGATTCCGTAATTTTTGTCGAGTCGGTCAAAGTACCCTATCATTCCTTCTGCATCATAAATAGGCAATCCCAGCGGCAGCAGCGGCAGGATGCTGAGGATCATCAGCGCGGGCAGGAGTACTTTGCCGAAGGGTTTTTTTAAAACATTTTCCCAAAATACCGCCCCGGCGGCCAGCAGTACCGGAAACACCCCGGCGGTGTAGTAGCTTTTGCCGCGTAGAAGGAAAAGCAAACCGATGGTGAAAATGACGGCCAGCCCGACACTGCGGTACTTCGGCGAACGCAGCAAAAAGTACAACCCCGGCCCCAGCAAAGCCAGCACCGCGTAGCCCATCAGTAGTTGGTCGGCCAGGAAACCCGCGCGGCTTACATGAACCAACTGGCTGTCGTTCAGAGCAGCCATGTGTTCCAGCACGGGAAAATCGTGCAGGATTTGCCAGATGATATTGGGCAAAAAAACGAGCAAACTCACCAGAAAAGCCAGGTACAGCGGCTTTCGGGCAAACACTTGCCGCTCCTTCGTGAGCAAAAACGCCAGCAAAACGCTCACGGCCCATAGTGCGACAAGGTACTTGTTGAGCAGCCCCAGTCCCAGTGTAATTCCCATTGCGTAAAGGTACTTGTCCGACGCCGCGTCGAGGAAACGGACGAGCCAGTAAAACAGCAGCGTCCAGAAGCACATGTCTAGATAAACGGGCTGGAACAGAAAGAACGCCCGCAGCATCAGCGGCGTGATAACTACCCCGATGCCCGCTAAAATCTGTGCGTAGTTGCGCCCGCCCAACTCGTGGCTGATGGCCGCCACCAAAAGTACCATCGCACCGCTGCCCAGCGCCGGGAGTAGTTTCACGGCCCAAACCGAGTATCCAAGTGTAGCCCCGACCAGCCCGGCCAGCCAGCCCGTCAGCGGTGGCACCGAAGCGTAGCCCCAATCGAGGTGCAAGCCCTGCGAAAAGTACAGGAGTTCGTCGCGATGGTATTCCAGGTTTTGGTAAAAAGCCAGGTGCAGCGCCACGTTTAGTGCAGCTATGCCCCACAGGGGGTTAGCTGTGCGGAGAAGTGGTTTCATACTACCTGTTTTTTGCTCAATCGGGCAGCACCTTTAGCATCACATTTTTGTAGTAAATCACACTCTTGGGGTCATGCCCCTGCAAGGCGACGGTACCGCTGCTCAATCGCTTCAGATCGCTTTTAGGTTCGGCGGGCTCCGTGTAGTCGTTGATTACTTTACCATTGACTTTTACAATCACCTGCTTGCCCCGTACCTCAATTTCTTCGGTGTACCATTCGCCGTCCTTGACAAACACTTCCTTTACATCTTGCTCGCCGTACACACTACCCGTCTTGCGCCAGTCGGTGTGCGATTGGTTTACCTGAATTTCGTAGCCTTTGGCGGGCCAGCCTTCGGGCTGGTAGGCCGTGTGGATGAACATCCCGGAGTTAGCACCGGGCATCGTCTTGACATCGGCCTTGAACGCAAAGTTTTTGAGATCGTGGTTGCCCACCGCACCCGCGTAGAAAAGGTGTGCCCGTGGCCCCGCTACCTTGATAGTGCCGTCCTCGATGGTGAACGTGTTGGGGTTTTCTTCGTTGACCTTCCAGCCGTCGAAGTTTTTACCGTTGAAAATAGAGACCCAGCCCTTTTCCGCCTTTTGGGAAGTTGAGGCATCTTTGGCGCAGCCAACAAAAAGAAGGGCAGCAATGAATAGTCCGAGGTATTTCATAGAATTGGTTTTTTTCTGAATGGATGGAAAAGCCGCAGAGGGCCGTTGGTTTTGATAAAGGGGAAAAGAACATTTCGGGTCGGGACTACTTATTCATCGGAAAAAGGTTCGGGCAATAACAGGGTCAGCAGTGCCGTCGCCGTTTCTCCCTGTTTAAGCAATTTTTTGGCGTGGGCGTGCAACACATCCGGCAAGTACTGGCACCCCAGCCGGGCCTCTTCCCGTAAATTAAGCATAGCGACGGTAGCACCAAACGCCCGGATTTCCTCCCTCGCAGGAAACTCCGTCAAACCACCCAACATCCCTAAATCATTGCCCGTCAGAAGCTTGGAATGGCGGACGCTTTCAGGCAAGGCATCCACGCCGATGCCGTGCTGCGGGCGGGGTACTTCAAAAATCGCGTCGCCGCTCGCCCGCGCGTACCAGTCGCCGCCCATTCGGGCCACCCAGTCAGTGCGGGTTTGGTCGATTTGGCCGTTTTCGTCCAGAATGCTTTCGGCAAAATGCGCCAAAACTACCTCCGCAATCACCAGCACCATCGTCCCGATTTCTTTGGTCTCAAGTACTTTGCACTCAAATTGCGCCGGAGATTCCGCCACGCGCGGCGGCTTGACTTGCTCGGCGGGCAGCATTGTGAAGCCCACTTTCTCGAATTCATTTACGCCGCGCTCGTACTCGGCACTACTCAGCGACATCTGCTGTACCATGTCGAAGGTTACCATGTTGACGACGACTTCGGGTACTTCCGTGAGATTCAGCGCGGTGTCCTTATACGAATTGTCACGCCCGCGCCTTCCGGGAGAAAACACTATGATGGGCGGGTCGATGCCCACATAGTTGAAAAAGCTAAAAGGACTGAGGTTGACGCGGCCATACTTATCCACCGTACTAGCCAGCGCGATCGGGCGCGGGGCCACGGCGGCGGTCATGTACTTATAAAAAGCGCGGGAGCCGAGGGTGGCGGGAGCGACGGATTTCATTATCAATAAGCCCTTACCAATTTCCCTTCGTGGAAATTGACGTACGCTTTATTGACGACCCTGTTGCCACCCGGCGTGGGGTAGTTGCCCGTAAAGTACCAGTCGCCGATGTGCTTGGGGCAAGCCGTATGCAGGTTGTCCACGGTCTGGTAGATGACCGATAGTTCGGCTTTCATGGAATCGGGACGAATGATTTCCGCTATTTTTTTGGAAATCTCATCATCGGTGAATAGTTCGTAAAGTACTTTTGCGTGGTTTGTCTTGAAAGCATTACCGGAAGCCAGATTGGCGGCGCATTTTGTATAAACCTCTTCGCGCATGAAGCCCAGCCCGCGCTCTTCCAGCAGTTCTATCATGGCACGGAAGGCCACAAAATCTTTCATTCTGGACATGTCTATGCCATAACAATCGGGAAAGCGAATCTGCGGGGCCGACGACACAATCACAATTTTCTTAGGCCCCAAGCCGTCCAGCATATTCAGGATGCTCTTTTCCAGGGTAGTGCCGCGCACGATGGAGTCGTCGATGATTACCACTGTGTCGATGCCCTTGCGCACTACCTCAAACGTAGTATCGTACACGCTCGAGACCATGTCGTCGCGCAGATTGTCGGCGGTAATGAAGGTGCGGGATTTTACGTCCTTGGTCACCAGCTTCTCGATGCGCGGGCGGAAGGAAAGTACTCGATCGAGTTCTTCCTCAAAAAGGATTCCCTCCATAATGGCCCGCTTGCGCTTCTTGGCCAAGTACTCTTCCAAACCTTCGATCATGCCAAAAAACGAGGTTTCAGCGGTATTGGGGATATAGGAGAAAATCGTGTTTTCCAGATCATAATCGATCTCTTCCAAAATCTGCGGAATCAGTAATTTGCCTAATTCCTTGCGCTCGTTATAGATATCGGGATCGGTGCCGCGCGAGAAATAAATCCGTTCAAAGCTGCACGATCGCTTGGGTAGTTGCGGAAGGATTGCCATTTCGCTGTATTCGCCTTCTTTGTTGACAATTAAGGCACTACCAGGCGTCACTTCCTGAATCTGATCGTATTCCACATCGAAAGCTGCCTTGATAGCCTGCTTCTCGGAAGCTACGACTACCACCTCATCATCAACGTAGTAGTAAGCCGGACGAATGCCCGCCGGGTCGCGCATCACGAAGGCCGCGCCGTGGCCCGTAAGGCCGCACATGGCGTAGCCACCGTCGAAGTCGCGACAGGAGCGTTCCAATACGCGCTGGAGGTCGATGTTTTCTTCGATAATATCCGAAAGGGTTGGGTTTTCCCAAATGCCCTTAAAGCGGTCGAACACGCGCTGATTTTCCTCATCCAGAAAATGGCCGATTTTCTCCATCACCGTCACGGTGTCTACCTTCTCTTTGGGATGCTGGCCCAGCGACACGAGTTTGCCGAAAAGCTTGTCCACGTTGGTCATGTTGAAATTGCCCGCCATCACCAGATTGCGGCTGCGCCAGTTGCTTTGGCGTAACATGGGTTGGCAGTTCTCGATTTCGTTGCCACCGTAGGTACCGTAGCGCAGGTGACCCAGCCACAGTTCGCCCGTAAAGGCGAGGTTTTCCTGCAACCAACTGGCGTCGTTGACTTTGTTTTTATGGTCTTTGAGACCTTTCCTGAATTTCTTGTGGATTTTTTGAAAGATGTCCGCCACTGGCTGCGGCTCCACCGAGCGGTAGCGACTGATGTAGCGCTTGCCTGCCGGCACTTCGATCTTGATGTTGGCGACCCCGGCTCCATCCTGCCCGCGGTTAACCTGCTTTTGCATCATCACCGACAGCTTGTGGACGGCGTAGAGGGGCGTTTCGTACTTGTCGATGTAGTATTGGTAGGGCTTCCGAAGACGAATCAGCGCGATCCCGCACTCGTGCTTAATGGCGTCGCTCATAAGGGGTCAATGAGTGATTGAGTGAATGATAGAATAAGTGAATATTTTCTTTAAGCGTCTTTTTGCCAAGATATTAGCTCATTCCTATATTGGTGGTCAGTCCTTTACCAAACCCACAGGACGCGGGTTTGATACCTGCTAAACTACACGAAAAACGTTAAAGTTCGGGAGAGGAGCGACAAAAAGCTGAAATCGGATTAGATCGACGCTAGTCGTTAGCTCATGAAGCCGGAAAAGAACGCAACTTTTCTTAGTTTTGTAAACAGAAAAAAAGGCGAATGATATTTCTCGTTCGTTTTATTCCCAAAAATACCCTCCTGGTAACGATACGACATCCTCATGAAAATAGATC
>NZ_JBGSXF010000236.1:0-6247 GCF_041751555.1 Persicitalea sp.
AGGCGGGTCATGGATTTCTGGTCTAGGGAAGGTAGTGGGGTATTTGTACCTTTGTGGCAAAGTTACGGGTATCGAACGTGAGTTGTTTGGAAAATGTTCTAGGCGGTATTGTCAAGGCATTTTTACTTGAATTTTAACATCTTTCATCAAAATACGGGCTGTCCGGCGATGCGTCGCCCCGGCCGTACCACAATTATGTCATTAAAAAGCAAAGTCGAATCAGATATCAAAGACGCCATGCGGGCGAAGGATCAGGACAAATTGCGCGCTCTGCGGGCGGTCAAGTCGCTGATTCTTTTGGAAGAAACCAGCGGTAATAGCACTGGCGATTTGTCGGAAGATGACGAGTTGAAGATCCTCACCAAGGCCGCCAAGCAGCGCCGAGAGGCAGCGGAGATTTTCCACGCCCAGAACCGAGAAGATTTGGCCGCCAAGGAAGAGGCCGAGTTGGTATTTATCGAAGAGTACATGCCCCGGCAGTTGAGCGAGGAAGAGATTAAAACCAAACTGGAAACAATCATCGCGCAAGTCGGCGCTTCGAGTCCGGCGGATATGGGTAAGGTCATGGGCGTGGCAACCAAGGAATTGGCTGGACAGGCCGATGGGAAGGTGGTAGCTGGGTTGGTTCGGAGTTTGTTGGCAAAGTGAAGCTGCTCGATCTCTTGTTAATTATTCCTCTTTTATGGGGAGCAGTAAACGGATATCGCAAAGGTTTGCTCGTGGAGATCGTAGGCGTGGTGGCTTTTGTGGTGGCGATGATCGTGGGATTCAAGTTCCTGGGGCTGGGGATGGAGATACTTGAACCGCATGTGGGACATACTATGGCGCGGCGGGTTTTGCCATTCATCGGCTTTTCTGTGATTTTTTTTCCAACCGTTTTTTTGCTCAATCAATTTGGCTATTCCATTCGCCGATCCTTAAAGTACTCGCTACTGGGTACTTTCGATAGCCTGGCGGGCGCGGCGGTAGGTCTATTTACCTGGGTGTTCGGAGCGAGCGTTTTCTTTTGGTTGCTCAGTACGATGGGCGTCGATATTCCCCCGCACCGCGTCGAGGGGACTTATATCTATCCTTACATAGTTCCCGTAGCACCCGTGGTTATTACCAGAGCCGTCGAATGGTTGCCCGCCGGCAGTGAGTTGATCCGCGATTGGAAGCGAGAGTATTTAGACGGGGACATTATAGAATAACCACGAGGGCCGTTCCGGCGAGAAAATAATGAAAGACACTAAAACTGACATACGAAAACTTTCTCTCGATCAGCTAAAAACCTGGCTGGCTGAGCGCGGCGAACAAGGCTTTCGGGCGAAGCAAATCCACGAATGGCTGTGGAAGAAATCAGCGCGTTCCTTTGCTGAGATGACCAGTTTGTCGCTACCGCTGCGGGAATTGGTAGATCAACACTTTGCCATTAATGCCCTTTCAACCGATAACCAGCAGCATAGTAACGACGGCACCGTCAAGTCGGCCTTCCGGCTGCACGATGCGCATTTGGTGGAGGGCGTGTTGATTCCGGCCACTGATCGGATGACGGCTTGCGTGAGCAGTCAAGTAGGTTGTTCGTTGAGCTGTACTTTTTGCGCGACGGGCTACATGGATCGCAAACGCAACCTGGAAGCAGGCGAGATTTACGATCAGGTAGTTGAGATCGCGCGGCAAGCGGAGCGCAAGTTTCAGGCACCGCTGACCAACATTGTGTACATGGGCATGGGCGAGCCGCTGCTCAACTACGCCAACGTGTTGCAATCCATTGAACACATCACCTCGCCACTGGGCTTGGGTATGTCGCCGAAGCGCATCACGGTATCGACGGCGGGCATCGCCAAGATGATCAAAAAACTGGGTGACGACGAGGTGCGCTTTCGCCTTGCGCTTTCCCTCCACGCCGCCAATGACGAGAAGCGCAATCGCATTATGCCCATCAACGAGTCCAACTCATTGGACAATCTGGCCGAGGCACTCAATTATTTTTATAAAAAAACCGGCAATCGCATTACTTTCGAGTACATCGTTTTCAATAAATTCAACGACTCGCTCGACGACGCAAAAGACCTCTGGGAATTCACCAAGCGCGTTCCGGCTCGCGTCAACATCATCGAGTACAATCCCATCGCCGAAGCCGATTTTCGCAACACCGAAGCTGACAAACTCGATCGTTTCGCTGCCTACCTCGAAAATCGCGGCGTTACCGTTAGTGTGAGGCGTAGTAGAGGAAAGGATATCGATGCTGCTTGTGGGCAGTTGGCGAATAAGGGTTAACAATTTCTTAACATTCCATCCCCATAAACTTTCCCTACTTTTGCGGCATTTACGGTCAGTCAAAAGGCTGATTTGCACTTACTCACCCCCTGCCATATGTTTGGTTTAGAGACCGACATTTTTCTCCTCCTGGCGTTTTGCCTTTTTGCCGCCTGCGCTTTTGAATTTGTCAACGGATTTCACGATACGGCCAACGCCGTGGCAACCGTCATCTATACCAATGCTCTCAAACCCAACACTGCGGTAGTGTGGTCAGGCTTCTGCAATTTTCTGGGCGTATTCTTTGGCGGCATCGCCGTGGCGATGGGGATTTTGAATTTACTACCCACGGAATTGCTCATTGACCAAAACGTTTATCACAGTATAGCGATGGTGCTGGCGCTGCTGTTCAGCGCTATCATCTGGAACTTGGGTACCTGGTACTTTGGCTTGCCGAGTTCCAGTTCACACACGCTGATCGGTTCCATCTTGGGCGTGGGGCTGGCTTTTACCTTTATGCCGGAAAACACACGCGGGACAGGTGTCAACACTTCCAAGGCAGTCGATATATTCATATCGCTGCTGGCTTCGCCACTCTTCGGATTTTCGCTGGCGGTAGTACTGATGTTTATTTTGCGGAAGACTCTGGATAAGCCTTTGCAGAAACTGGTTTTTAGTGAACCTAAGAAAAACCAACCGCCGCCGCCCTGGATTCGTGCGATTCTGATTACAACTTGTACCTTGGTGAGTTTTTTCCACGGATCCAATGACGGGCAGAAGGGTGTGGGACTGATTATGTTGATTCTCATCGGGATTACTCCGGCTTACTTTGCGCTGAATAATGACCTCGATCCTACGCTAATGCGAGGTAATATCGCCCAAATCGAAACTGTGATAAACAAGGTAGATTCTAACGTTCTGTCCCCCTTGAACCAGACCGAGTTAGCCGAAACCAAGCGCGAAATCGCTTCCCTGCAAGATCAGCTCAGCAAGCCGCTGGAGGGAAATGTATTTCCTCAGGGCAAGCGTCTCAACGCGCGCCGCTCAATCCTGCTCATCGACCGCAACGTTAAGGATTTGCTCGATAGTAAAAATGTCAATATTAGCCTGGCTGACGCCGATGTACTCAAAACCCAGATCAGTGAAAATACGGGCATTCGACGATTTACCGACTACGCCCCCGATTGGGTAGTTTTGATGATTTCGCTGTCGCTGGGCTTGGGAACAATGGTGGGCTGGAAGCGTATCGTGGTCACCATTGGTGAGAAAATCGGTAAGCAGCACCTGACCTACGCGCAGGGTGCCTCGGCGGAATTGGTGGCGGCAAGTACTATTGGCGCATCTTCGTGGCTGGGACTGCCCGTGAGCACCACGCATGTACTTTCGTCGGGTATTGCGGGGACAATGGTTGCTAACAAGGGCATTAAGAATTTGCAGGGCGGCACGGTGCGAAATATCGCCATTGCCTGGATATTGACGCTGCCCGTAACGATGACTTTGTCCGCTACACTGTATTACTTCTTCCGCTGGGTTTTCTGATTTTTAAGCAAAATTATTCCCTGAAACCCTCCTCCGCCTTTCTCTTGTCATAAGGGAAAAAGGCGGCTTTCTCTTTTTGTACCACTTTCGCCAGGATTTTGGGATTATTTGTACCTTAGAGCGTTTTAAGCGATGAAAGAGTGATTATTGAACCAACCGAACGATGACCGATATTCTTGAACAAGTCGCGCGCTATGGCTACGTAAACGAAGCCATAGCCGACGACATAGATTTAATTGCAGAGATAAACCGCCTGAAAAAGGAGAAAAACGCCGTGATTCTGGCGCACTACTACGTGGACGGAGCTATCCAGGATCTGGCAGATTACATCGGCGACAGCCTTGGTCTTTCGCAGCAAGCCGCCGCCACCGAAGCCGATATGATCGTTTTTTGCGGCGTACATTTCATGGGAGAAACCGCCAAGGTACTTAGCCCCGAAAAAAAGGTCGTCATCCCCGACCTAAACGCGGGCTGCTCGCTGGCCGACTCCGCCCCCGCCGACAAGTTTGCCGAATTCAAGGCGCGACACCCCGACCACATCGTGATTAGCTACATCAATTGTTCAGCCGAAATAAAGGCGCTGACGGACATTGTGTGTACTTCGTCCAATGCGCTGCACATCGTGAATAGCTTGCCCAAAGATCAGAAAATCATCTTCGCTCCTGATGCCAACTTGGGGCGTTACGTAGCCAAGAAAACGGGCCGCGATATGGTACTTTGGGATGGAGCCTGCATCGTCCACATTGACATCTCGCGCGAAAAACTTCAAAAGCTCCGGGAAGACAATCCCGATGCGCTGCTCATCGCGCATCCTGAGTGCAAGGAGGATGTCCTCATGCAAGCCGACTTCGTGAGCTCAACGACGGGGCTGTTGAAATTTGTGCAGGAAAACGACGCTGAAAAATTCATTGTCGCCACCGAAGCAGGTATTCTGCATAAGATGAAGCAGTCGGTGCCGCACAAAAAGCTTTTACCCGCCCCGGCCACCGACAATAACACCTGCGCTTGCTCGGAATGCCCTTATATGAAAATGAACACGCTTGAAAAGGTGTACAATGCACTCTATTACGAGCAACCCGAAATCATCGTTCCAGAAGAAATCCGTGTGAAGGCTTACGAGTCAGTGGCAAGAATGCTGGAACTGAGCAAAGGGATATAAAAGTGTGGCACTACCGGGGCGACGCATCGCTATCTTGCCCGTGAAAGTAAAGTCAGGAGCAGCTAGAATGAAACTTAAGGCCTCGCTGTTTTTTGGAATAATAACAACCTTAATTGCTTGTCATCGTCCCGCTGATGACGTTTGGGAAGCCAAAGCATGCCTCTTGGCTGCCGACAAATGGCAGCTCGAACAAATTGCGATGGATGAAGTACCTATCTTAAAAAATGGCGAACATATTCCGCACATTAGCGGTGCTAGATTTGACCGCCACATGGATTGGGTCAGTTTTAAAGAAGATGGTAGTTTTGAAGGCCACTTCGTAGGCGACGACACCACGCAGCACTACCAGTGGAAAGTATATGTGCCAACGAAAGTCATCGCCCTGCGCGACTCCGCCACCGGAACGGGTGGCTGGAACATTTACCCGCGCAACGTCTATGAAGATACTTTTGAAATGGAAACCCGCAGCACAGTTTACGACCCGCCAAGGGTAACGAAGCTGACTTTGCGGTATTCAATTTTGAATGAGTGAATGATAGAATGAGTGAATATTGTCCCTGCGTAGATATGCACAAATTTTGTCTGATTGAATTTATTCTATCATTCACTCATTCTATCATTCAAAATTAATTTATGTCTCAATTCGATTTTCTTGTCATCGGTTCCGGGATTGCGGGACTTAGTTACGCGGCCAAACTGGCACGGCATTTCGAGGGAAAGGAGGAAGTTTCCATCGCCGTTATCACCAAGGTACGGGCCGACGAAACCAATACCAAGTATGCACAGGGCGGCATTGCGGCTGTCTGGGCCGAATCCGATTCGTTCGAGAAGCATATCGAGGACACGATGGATGCGGGCGACGGTATAAATAAGCGCGAGATCGTCGAGATGGTGGTAGAGGAAGGCCCCGACCGTATTCAAGAATTGATCGACTACGGCACGCGTTTCGATAAGGAGGAAGACGGCGATTACGACCTTGCCAAAGAAGGCGGTCACTCGGACCACCGCATCTTGCATTTCAAGGATAACACGGGCTACGAGATCGAGCGCGCGCTACTTGAAGAGGTGAAACGACATAAGAATATCCAGCTTTTTACACATTTCTACGCCGTTGAATTTATCACGCAGCACCATCTGGGAGAAACTGTCTATCGCTACCGCGAGGACATCGAGTGTTACGGTGCTTATGTGCTAAACTTAAAGACCAGTCAGGTAGAGAAGTTTTTGGCCAAAACTACCCTGGTCGCCACGGGAGGCGTTGGGAATATTTACCAAAGTACCACCAACCCCACCATCGCCACGGGCGACGGC
>NZ_JBGSXF010000237.1:0-1707 GCF_041751555.1 Persicitalea sp.
AAGACACAACCGGAATGGCATTTTCATTGAGCGATTATCGAGGAAAGTACGTATTGCTCAATTTTTGGGCTTCCTGGTGTGGCCCTTGCGTGGCTGAGATGCCAACAGTTTTGAAATTGAGAAAGAATTTTTCCGAAGAAAAGCTGGCGATGGTTTTCATCACTTCGGATACCGACACCTTAGACTTTCGAGGTGCTGTGAAAAAGTATAACATTCAAGGCAGACATGCCTTCTTAACTCAGAAGATGATGAGGCAATATTCGATACAAGCTGTTCCGGTACTATATGTTATTGACCCCGAAGGTAGGGTGATTTATAGCTTGTACGAAGAACAAGACAATCTCAAATCGCTCAATAAAGTACTTGCAGATCGGCTATAACTCCCTCTTCACCCAAATCGGACTCGAGGCCGAGACCTCCCGGTGGTCGGTCACGTAGAAAAATCCGTAGGTAAAATCCGCTTCGGGTAATTCGGCGGTGAGCGTTTTTCGCGCGGGATCGACTTTGGCCTCCACGCTGGCCCAAGCCCTTTTTTCATTGGTTGAAGTCGTATCTGAGGAATGGTAGAACCGCGCCGAGCGCAGACCGACCACCGCATTATAGGAAGTACTAACAGACATGTCTTTCTTCTTGATTTCCCCGATTTTAGGCAAAGGGGCGCCGCCATTCAGTTTTGAATCGACGAAGTACCTGATCTCGATGGGCTGCCAGCCTTGCAGGTGACCGTGTACCATGTCGGGCTGGTAGCAGATATTCTTCTCGGTTTTTTGGGCAAGATTGTAGGTCTTGTAGTAGGGGACGACGTTGTAGAATCGGTCTTTGTTGCCATTGACAAACAGCAGTGGTACACAGGCGTAGGTCAGGTACGACGAAGGGTCAAAGTACCTCATCCATTGCTGCCTGGCTTCGGGGGATAGTTTCCCAATATCTTCTCCAAAAATATCCGACTCGTCGTAGTACCCGCAGCCATAAACGGGAACGGCGGCCTTGAAACGGTCGTCCAGGCTGGCGACGAGGCAGGTCAGGTAGCCGCCCCAACTGATGCCCGTCAATGCGGTTTTATTGGGCTGTACTTCCGGGCGGTTCAGCAGCCAAGAGTGCGCCAGGATCACGCTGGCTACGGCGTGGTTGCTCCATACGTTGTGCAGGTCGCCGTTTTCAATGGCCGTGAACTTGGCCTCGTGCGTTTGGTCGGGCCCGGCATCGGGCAAGAAATTTCCATCGGCTCCTTTGCCACCCAAATCCATCGCGATAGCCGCATAGCCATCGGCGGCCCACTTTTCCGCCCATTGTTTGAAGGCAGCCCCGCCACCGCCGTGGATCAGCACTATGCCGGGAAACTTGCGTCCTGTCTGCTTGCCCGTCAACAAATCAGGATTGGAGTAGTAAGCGAAAACCTGGGTTGGTTTGCCGTTGTACGCCACACTCTCGTACGTCAGCGAGCGTACGGTGGAGGTGGGGTCGAGCCAAGAAAAACTGGGGGTGGCACCCAATTTTTTCAAATCCCAAAGCAACTCCTTCGCGCCGAAGCGTTGGGTGTCGATGGTTGGTACTTTGTTTTGGGCGTTCGCTATCCCGTAAAAAAGGGCCAGGAAGAGGAGCAGAAGGGAATGCCGTTTTTGCATACTTGAAAAATGGGTTTGCCATAAAGGACGAAAAAAAGAGCGGAAGCCCCAAACCAGGACTCCCGCTAAACAATTAAACAGT
>NZ_JBGSXF010000238.1:0-7362 GCF_041751555.1 Persicitalea sp.
AGCCGGATTTCCTTGCGAGCCAGGACGGCCTGCTGGTTGGGCAGCAGCAGGATGCCCTCGCGTTCGCGGGTGCTTATCATATTCTGCTTACCCAACTGATCGGCCACGGCCACCGATACCCGCCCGGTACGTACTTCCACCGTTATGTCTTCATCATCCTGGTAAGCCCGCACGTTGAAACTTGTTCCAAGTACCTTCGTGACCAACTCATTGGCGAAAACATAGAACGGCTTGTTGGGATCTTTGGCAACTTCAAAAAATGCCTCCCCGCTCAGGTGAACTTCTCGCTTGGTAGTTTTATTAAAATTATGGGCGTAGCTAATTCGGCTTCTGGGTTGTAATGAAATGGTACTCCCGTCGGTCAGCGTGATGAAGAGTGGTTCGTCTGTGTCGTTTATTTTTTCAATCAGCGTTAGGGTAGTTTGCCCCCGGTTGCTCTCATAGCTGATTTTCTGGGTATCGACTGGCAGAGCAAAGTACCCTAAGATTAATAACAAAGAAGCGGCTGCCGCCCAACTCGTCCGGCGGGGTAGTTGCCGCCAGACGGGTACTTTCGATTCGTTGGCGATTATTTGCTGAATGCGTTGAAAAACTACTTCTTCGTGCACCGCGGCGGAAGCTCCACCTTCTACCTGTTGCTCGATGCCCAGCAGGAAATTGGTGGCCGCAATGACTTCCGGCTTTTTCTCGGGGTACTTTTCCAGGAAATTCTGCCAGAAAGTATCCAACTCGGCGTTGGGCTGTCGTACCCATCGCCGGAATTGGGCATCTTCAAGAAAATCGTTGGTCGTGTAGTCAGAAGGCTCCATATCAGGGCTTGAATGGGAATAATTTCCCTTTTGCCCTTATAGAGTCAGCGGAAGTCCATTTCAACCTTGCAAAGGCTGAAATTTTTATGAAATTTTACAATATTGACCCTAATAATGTGATTAGTAGTACAATAGAAACTTCGCGTAGTCTGTGTAAAGCTTTCTGAACGAGGTTACGGCTTGTTTGTTCTTTAATGTCGAGCATATCGGCAACCTCGGCGTACTCCATCTCGTAGTAGTAGCGAAGTATCAGCGCCTCGCGCTGACGGGGAGGTACTTGATCCAGCCAGGCGTTCAACTTCTCGGTTTGCAGTACTTTCTCCTCTTTGGTAGTGAAGTCTATTTCCGCTGAGGGCTGCAAAGGCATCAGTGTTTCGGGCAGAGTCTCCCAATCCGTTTCGACGAGTGGGCCTGAACGCAGCGTGCGGTGAATTTTGCGACGGAGCGAAACCATGAGGTAGTACTTCACCGACCGCGCCTGACTGAGCGAGCGACGGGTGCGCCACAAATCCACGAAAAGATCCTGGATAGTGTCGTTAATGGCCGCCTCGTTGTGCAGAAACTGCTTTCCGTAATTGAATAATTCTTGAAAATAGCGGCGATAAAGCTGCTCGAAAGCAGCTTCGTCCCCTCCTCGTACCGAGTACCAGAGATCATCATCAGCCCTATTTCGCTTTTCTTTTATCAAGATTATTCAGGAATAATTCTCTTGATAAGAAGAGAAAGAGTACACTCAACTACTGAGTAAGCGTATTAAAAAAACAGGTTTTTAATCGACAGTAATTCATCACTCCCCTCGTCTTCATCCTGCATTCAGTAGATTGCTACTTTCCATTCGCTTTGTGAATTGTCGAAACCAAACCCCTTTGCATCCGATGAATAAACTGCTATTTGCCGTCCTCATGTGTTCATATCCGATTTTGTTAACAGCCCAGAAACAGAATGAGAACGCAACTGCCCGCCGAGGGGAGGTCCCACGCAACGTCCTCCTGATCGCTATTGACGACCTCAACAACCACCTCGGCTGCTACGGCGATCCGTTGGTACAGTCGCCCAACATCGACCGCCTGGCCAGGCGTGGCGTACGCTTCGACCGCGCTTACTGTCAGCTTCCACTTTGTAGTCCCAGCCGCACAGCCTTATTGACGGGCTTACGACCCGACTCGTCGCGGGTGTATGATCTGAAAACTCACTTCCGCACTACCGTTCCCGACGTAATAACGCTGCCGCAGCATTTCAAAAACCAAGGCTACTTTGTGGCGCGGGTAGGCAAGCTTTACCACTACGGAGTTCCGGGCGACATCGGTACCAATGGCCTGGACGATCCGCTTTCCTGGACTACGGTGCGTAATCCAAAGGGCCAAGACAAGGCCGAGGAAGACCTTATCACCAACCTCACTCCTAATCGTGGACTAGGCTCGTCGCTCTCTTACCTTGCCGCCGACGGTACCGACGAGGAGCAAACCGATGGCATGGTAGCTACCGAAGCCGTGAAATTGCTGGAACGAAGTAAGGACGACCCGTTTTTCCTGGCCGTAGGATTCTTTCGTCCGCACTGCCCTTACGTAGCCCCGAAAAAGTACTTCGAACTATATCCCGTCAACGAAATCCCGCTCCCGGCTCACTCGCCCGGCGATACCACGCAGTACCCGCGCGAGGCCTTTTGGACTTATCCCTTCAACTGGGGGCTGAACGAGGCCCAAAGGCGTGAAGCCATCCAAGCCTACTACGCTTCCATCACTTTTATGGACGCGCAGGTCGGTCGGGTGCTGGGTGCGCTGGATCGGCTGGGCCTGGCCGAAAATACCATCGTGGTGTTATGGAGCGACCACGGCTACCTGCTCAGCGAACACGGGCAATGGATGAAACAAAGTTTGTTCGAGGAAGCTGCGCTGGTGCCTATGATCGTCGCGGCTCCCGGCGCGAAAGGCAACGGCGTGGCCAGTCCACGCACGGTGGAGTTGCAGGATATTTACCCGACCATCACCGACTGGTGTAAAGTCGGAACGCCCGCCCACGTGGCCGGGAATAGTCTGCTGCCGCTGCTGGATAATCCAAAAACAGCCTGGGATCACCCGGCCATCACGCAGACGGATCGAAAAAGCGGCATGGGCCGCAGCATCCGCACGGAACGCTGGCGTTATTCCGTTTGGAAAGATGGAAAGGGAGCCGAAGAACTGTATGACCACGACAAAGACCCCTACGAACTAAAAAACCTGGCGAAGGAACCAAGTTTTGCCCAAACAAAGCAAGAATTGAGACGCCGCTTGCTGGGAACTACCAGTAAAGCAGCGAGGCGTTAAGTTCATTTTATTCCAAGAATTTTGGCGATTACTAAAAGCGATATTGAACTCTGGATGGCCTTCAAAGAAGGCAGCGAACGGGCGTTGGAGCGGCTGTATAGGCGATACTTTCCGGGGCTGAGTCGATACGGGTACCGCATCATGCCCGACCGCGTGCTGGTGGAAGACGCCATTCAGGATGTATTCGTGGATTTGTGGCGACGAAGAGCGTACCTGAGCGAAATTGAGAACGTCAGGGCCTATCTATTTCGGTCGTTGCGCAACCAACTGCTCCGCAATTCCCGCCACGATATTTTTGAGGGGGCGGAGGATATCGACGATTTTCTCGACTACCTCTTCACGCTTTCCAGTGAGCAGCAGTCCATCGACCGCGAAACCCAGTCGAGCCGCGCCGAGTCCATCCAGAACGCCCTCGCTCATCTTAGCAACCGCCAGTGGGAAGCCGTTCACCTGCGTTTTTATCAGGGCATGAGCCTCGACGAAGCCGCCGAAGTGATGGACATTCAAAAGCAGGTAGTCAAGAACCTGCTTTCCAAGTCCTACGCCGTACTCCGCGTTTCGCTGAAAGCGCTTATTTCTTTGTTTCCCGCCATATTTTCTTGCTGATTTTCTCATGGGGTGCCACCAAGGCACACGGTAATTGATTCTCGATCGATTGCCACCGACGGGTAGAACCGCACTAATCTATCTTTTCCTTCCCTCTTTGGGCGCCAGCCCGATTCTTTCGTCCTCCCCAAAAAATAATTCCCCCCACAATGGTTACGATTCCACGGATTCTGTACCCTTATGTATAAACACCCTCCAACTTCTTTTTTCTGAAGATGAAAAATACCTACACGAGGATTCAAGACTTCCTGGACGATGATTCCTTCGTGCAATGGGTGCTGGCGGGTCGGAACGACGGCCACTGGCGGCAGTTTTTGGCAGAAAACCCGCAGCAGTCGGGTTTGGTGAAGCAAGCACGCTCTTTGATCGAAGACATACGGCAGCAGGAGGGTGCTGATTTGCCGCCGATGAGCCAGAGGTTGGTTTGGGCCAGAATCTCGGCCAACCTGCGGACGCCCGAAGAAGCGACAAACGAATCTTCGGCGTTCAAAATCGGTCGTTACGGAGTTTGGCAATGGGTAGCGGGGTTAGTTTTGATGCTGGGGCTGAGTTGGTTCAGTTGGCAAGGCCGCCCCGGTGGACCGATTTCCTACCGACAATCGACTACTTCGGTTCAAGAGAGAAGCGAACTGATCGAACGAATAAATGAGCTGGAAACGCCACTGGAAATCGCGCTGGAAGATGGTAGTGTAGTGAGGCTAAGCAAGGACAGCAAGCTGACGCACCCGAAAGAATTCGGCAGCAAAAATCGCAATGTAATACTGGTCGGCGAGGCCTTCTTCGAAGTAGCCAAAGATAGCGAACGTCCTTTTTACATTTACGCCAATGAGGTGGTGACCAAAGTACTGGGTACGAGTTTTCGGATTCGGGCCTTTGAAAAAGAGGAAGACGTGACCGTACAGGTCAGCACAGGCCGGGTGTCGGTATACAAGCAGCGCCGCATCAGCCTCAGCGACCCCGAGACAGACGGGCTGGTGTTATTACCCAACCAACAGGCGGTCATTAGTCGTACCGACCAAAGCCTAAGCCGCCGCCTGGTGGAGAAGCCTGCACCGATTCTCAAAAAAAGTTTCGATACCCTGCCGAGACATTACGACGAAGTACCCGCCAGTCGAATACTGCGGGACATCGAAACCCGCTACGGCATCACAATCCTGTTCAACGACGATGTACTGGATCATTGCGTGATGACTACCGCGCTAGGCGAAGAATCGCTATACGACCAGTTGGATTTGATATGCAAAACAATTGGAGCCAGCTATAAAGAAGTGGACGGGCAGTTGGTGGTGGAGTCGAAGGGATGTAAATACAGTAGTTAGAAGCGGGCGGTTTCTTTTTCGCTAAAAAACCAGTCTGCTGTTTTATGATTCGCTCGTTCCGACAATTTACTTCCCTGTTTGTCCTGCTTTTTGCACCACTTCTTGCTTTTTCGCAGGCTGAAAAAAGGCCCAACATCATTTTTATCTTCTCCGATGACCACGCCTACCAGGGTATCGGGGCCTATGGCAATAATATCGCCAAAACGCCCAGCATCGACCGCTTGGCGCGGGAAGGGGCGTTGTTCAAAAACTGCTTCGTTACCAATTCCATCTGCGGGCCTAGCCGGGCCACGCTGCTGACGGGCAAATACAGCCACATGAACGGCTACCGGGACAATGGCCGAACACTTTTCGACACCGACCAGACGCTTTTTTCCAAGGAGCTGCAAAAGAATGGTTACCAAACCGCCTGGATCGGCAAAATGCACCTGAACAGTCTGCCCGTAGGCTTCGACTACTGGAACATCCTGCCCGGTCAGGGGCACTACTATAATCCTGATTTCATCAGTCAACCCAACGATACGACTCGCCACACTGGCCACGTCTCAGATTTGATCACGCAGTTCTCGACCGAATGGCTGAAGGAGCGCGACGACACCAAGCCGTTTTTCCTCATTGTAGGTCATAAGGCCACTCACCGGACATGGATGCCTGCCCTGGAGGATCTGGGCGCGTACGACAACGTCACCTTTCCGCTGCCCGCCAATTTTTACGACGATTACGAAGGCCGCGTCTCAGCCCGGGATCAGGACATGAGCATCGATAAGACGATGCGGATGAAGGAGGATTTGAAAATCGACCCCGACTACCAGAAAGACGGCCTGTTCAGACGATTCACACCCGAGCAGAGGAAAATATTCAAGGCGTATTATGATAAAGTAGCCCAGGAAGCGAAGGACAAGAACCTGACGGGTAAGGCCCTGATCGAGTGGAAGTACCAGCGCTACCTGCGCGACTACTACGCCACAGCCAACGGCTTGGACCGCAACATCGGCAAGCTATTGGACTACCTCGACGAGAGTGGATTGGCCAAAAATACCATCGTGATTTATTCCTCCGACCAGGGTTTTTACCTGGGCGAACACGGCTGGTTCGACAAGCGGTTTATCTACGAAGAATCGCTGCGGACGCCGCTGATCGTTCGTTATCCGGGGGTAGTGAAGCCCGGCACGACAATCGAACAGTTTGTCATGAACATCGACTGGGCCCCCACAGTGCTGGACTTAGCCAGTACTAAAATTCCCTCTGATATGCAGGGTAAGTCGTTCTTCCCCCTGCTGAAAGCCGTCGATCCTAAAAAAGTACCCTGGCGCAATGAAGCCTACTACCACTACTACGAATTTCCGCAGCCGCACCACGTATATCCTCATTTCGGCATCAGGACGGAGCGGTACAAACTGGTCTACTTCTACGGCGGGGCCGACTCGTGGGAGCTGTTCGACATGCAGAAAGACCCGACTGAGGTGTCGAACATTTACGGTCAGAAGGGCACCGAATCAGTTACGAAAGAGCTGAAGGCAAAATTGCAAAAGCTAATGATCGAGTATAAGGATCAGGAAGCGTTGAAGATTCTGGCTGGTGCCTAGGTTGCCATTTGTGTAGTTTTTGGGTTTCCCTTCACGCCAGACAAGCCTAGTAGGACTCACTATCTATACCGACGACCAAGGCTTCCTATTGAGGAATTGTTAGCCAGAAATCAGTAAAAGCGCACGGGGCACTTACTTTTGGTCAGAACGCTATTCTCGCACCAAATCTAATGGCCAAATGCCCCCGACCAAATACGATCGCCGCCACTTTCTGGCTTCCATCCCTCCGATAGCTTCTTGCCTTGTCAGCCTGGATATACTGGCTTCAAACCTTACTTCCGAAAAACCCAAAAAGCAACTAGTACTCCGCTCGTCTTGGCAGACGGTCAACATCGGCGACATCGGTCACACACCCGGTGTATTACACCTGCTCGAAAAGCACTTACCCGAGGTTCGGGTGCGCCTGTGGGCCACCGATGTCAGCAACGGTGTTCGGGCAATGCTGGCCAACCGCTTTCCAAATCTCGAAATATTTACACAAAAGGACGACGAAGCCATTGCCCGCGCTATGATAGAGTGCGACTTCCTGCTGCATGGATCCGGCCCGTCGCTGGTGGCCCGCGGCGACGTAAAGCGCTGGAAGGAGGAAACGGGCAAGCCTTACGGCGTGTATGGTATTACCTTTCCAGGCGTTTACAGCGACGATCCCAAAGAAGTTATTGAAGCCAATCCGCTCGATGTGGAATTGCTCAATGCCGCTGCCTTTGCTTTCTTCCGCGAGTCGGTTTCGCTGGCTTTG
>NZ_JBGSXF010000239.1:0-4937 GCF_041751555.1 Persicitalea sp.
ATCTAAATAAAACTCTTTGTGCCTTGGCGCTCTTGGCGGGACTTCTTTCCTGCCAGGGTATTTTGGAAGAAAATCCGGTGGGACTAGCTACCGCCGAGAGTTATTACTCGACTCCGCAGGGAATTGAGGATGCCCTCAAAGCTACCTACACACCCCTGCGGGAGTTCTATGGTCAGCAGGAAGCCTACTTCCTGACCGTGACCGGAACGGACATGTACACCAACGGCTTCGGCGGTGCCACCAACATCCCTGACATTAATAATTATTCCCCCAACTTTCTGGGTTCACACGCTTTCGTCAGAAATATTTGGGATAATTTCTACGTCGGCATCAATCAGGCCAATGCTGTGATCGGACGTGCACCCAAAGTGTCCGGCCTGAACGAGGCGACTCGCAGCCGTATCGTCAGTGAGGCGCGCTTCCTGCGGGCGTTGTACTATTTTCACCTCGTGCAGCAGTTTGGCGACATCCACTTTACGCTGCAGGAATCACAGGGAGTGGTGACGGAGGCCAAACGCACCCCCGTTGCCACGATTTACCAGGAAGGCATTGTTCCTGATTTGCAATACGCTGTGGCCAATCTGCCCGCGAAAGCGAAAGACTACGGTCGCGTTTCGAAGCGTGCCGCAGAGGGCTTGCTGGCGCGGGTACAACTAACCCTGGGCAATTGGGCTGAGGCAGAGAAAATGGCCAAAGCGGTGATCGACAGTAAGGACTTTCAACTACTAAAAAACTACGGTGACCTCTGGGACATCGATAATGATGTGAACGCCGAAGTGATTTGGTCGGTACAGTTCACCTCCGATCCCTTGACCAATGGTCCTGGCAACCAGGGCCACCTCTACTTTCAGTTTGACTATACCCGGAATCCGGCCATGATCCGTGACGTTGCCAATGGTCGGCCCTTTCAACGCTTCATGCCTACCAACTACACGCTGAAACTTTTCGATTTGAGCAAAGACAGCCGCTTCGACGGTTCGTTCAAAACTGTCTGGATTGCCAACCGGGAGGGCACTATCAATGGCAAGAAGGTGATGCCCGGCGACACGGCTATCAAGATTGTGCTGTACCCCGTCCCCGATGCGGTGCAGAAAACTGTGCCCTACTGGTTGATCGACTTCAACGACAAATGGGTCGCCAGCGTGACCGATCCACTGGAAATCGGTGGGGCCAGCCGCCGCCAATTTCCCACCCTCAAAAAGTACCTCGATCCCTTGCGGACGAGCGTCAACGCTACTGACGGGCGGCGCGATTTCCTGGTGCTGCGCCTGGCTGAGATGTACCTCATCGCCGGCGAAGCCGCCTGGCGGCAAGGCAATCTGGCCCAGGCCGCTGAGTACGTCAACGTGGTGCGCAGCCGCGCCGCCCTGCCCGGCAAAGTAGCGGCGATGCAGGTAACGGCCGCCGACCTGAATTTGGATTTTTTTCTCGACGAGCGGGGCCGCGAACTGGCGGGAGAAATGCACCGCTGGTACGATCTCAAACGGACGGGCCGCTTCCTGGAACGCATTCGTAAGTACAACCTCGACGCTGCGGTCAACGTGAAGGAAATGCACCTGGTGCGCCCCATTCCGCAAACACAAATCGACCGCGTGACCAATCCAGGAGACTTTTTGCAGAATCCGGGATATTAGGTCAATTTTGAATGAGTGAATGTGGGAATAAGGGGGCCATGTAAAAGGTGAGGCAAAACCGGAGAATACTATTAATCAACTATGAAAAAAAGACTGACTTTCACCCTGCTATTCTCCGCAATGGCCTCTACCTTGTTCTTTTTCTCTTTTACCACTGAGGCCTCTCGCCCAAGCGAGGCCGAAAGGCCTCCTCCCCCGCCCAACGTCCTCTTCATCTGCATCGACGACCTGCGGCCTGATTTGAATTGTTACGGCAATTCCGAAATCCACTCACCGAATCTGGACGCACTGGCCGGACGATCGACCGTTTTCACCCGACACTATGTATCGGTGCCGACCTGCGGGGCGTCGCGGTACAGCCTGCTGGCGGGCAAACGGCCCATGACACCGGCAGAGTTGGGCAACGGAGAAGCATTTCGCCAGCTTCAGGTCAAGTCTCTCCCTGAGACACCCGAAACTTTTGTCGATCACCTGCGCCGTAACGGATACTACACGGTAGGCATTGGCAAGATCAGCCATATGCCCGACGGCTACGTCTATGGCTACGAGGAACCCATCAGCGACCAGTTGGAACTACCCCATAGTTGGGACGAAATGCTGTTCGATCACGGCAAGTGGGGTACGGGCCACAACGCTTTTTTTGGCTACGCTGACGGCTCTAACCGTCAAAGCCGTAAAATGCAGGCACCACCCTACGAAAGCGCCGATGTCCCAGACGAAGGGTACCCCGACGGGTTGAGCGCCAACCTGGCGGTGACCAAGCTCAACGAATTGGCGAAGAAAGGCCAGCCATTTTTTCTGGGTGTTGGCTTTTTCAAGCCGCACCTGCCCTTTACCGCCCCAAAGAAGTACTGGGATTTGTACAACGAAGCAAAGATTACGCTAACGCCCTCGCCCGACATTCCCGAAAATGTGAACCCCGAAAGTCTGCACAACAGCGGCGAGTTCAACTCCTACCGGACGGGGGACGAAAAAGCTTCCCTAAAAGACCCGGTTTCGGACGCTTACGCCCGCAAGCTGCGCCACGCCTACTACGCCAGCGTGAGCTACACCGACGCACAAGTAGGGAAGGTACTGGATGAACTGAAGAAGTTGGGATTAGACAAAAACACCATTGTAGTCATATGGAGCGACCACGGCTGGCAGCTCGGCGACTACCGCATCTGGGGCAAGCACACCATTTTTGAGCGCGCCGTGCGAAGCGTGCTGATGGTAAAGAAACCGGGAAGTACTTCCGGTCAAAAGCGTAATGAAATCGTCAGCAGCATCGACATCTACCCCAGTCTCCTGGAACTTTGCGGCCAGAAGCCCATCGCCAAAACTGACGGGAAGAGTTTCGTAAAGTTATTAGACAATACGAAAAAGCCCGCCTGGAACAACGTAGCGTATAGCTACTTCGACCGCGGCATCAGCGTCCGCACGGATCGCTACCGCTTTACGAAGTACTTCCGCGAAGCGCAGCCGATCGTCGAGTTGTACGACCACGCGACCGATCCCCTCGAGAATCACAATATCGCAGCCCAAAACCCTGCTGTTGTTGAAAAGCTGGAACCCGTGTGGGCGAAGGGGAATACGGGGTTGTATGATAAAAAACAGTAAACTGCTTCTCAGCGCGTAGCAAACTCGGGCCGCTCCATCACCTCTCCCGCGGGCCGGGTTTCAATCCACCAAAGCTTGTCGAGTTTGCGATCGTAGTAGC
This sequence comes from Persicitalea sp., assembly GCF_041751555.1. NCBI lineage: Bacteria > Pseudomonadati > Bacteroidota > Cytophagia > Cytophagales > Spirosomataceae > Persicitalea > Persicitalea sp. The sequence continues at coordinate 3,334 of NZ_JBGSXF010000239.1, forward strand.
GAGCCAGTTTGCCTTTGAAAATGGCGATTCGCTTGATTTCTGATTTCAGTGGCATGAGGTTGCTTCCTGTGCCAAAAACCTGACGAAACCCATCCAGGATGTAAGGTTCATTTTCCAGGACGGCGAGGTCAAAATCATCCGGGCGAATCCATTTTACATTGTTATTGGTCGCGAGTTCAGCGGGTGGGGCGTCCCTGAATAAGGGAAAAGTGAGGTAGAAAAGCTTTTTATTTGTACCAAATTGATACGTGTCTCCTTCGCGACTGGCGGGCTTGATCAAGTATCCCTCAAATTCTTCGTTGATTTCTCCGTACCCTACCTTTTTACCATCTAAATAAAATTGGAGCGTATCCTCATATCCTAGCAAAATGTGGTCTTTATCGAAGTACCCATTCCTGAATTTAGTTATTGTTTTCTTGGGCTTCCAATACTGATTTTTGAAATCCACAATGAGTTTGTTTTGGGCGATGAATTCCGGCAGCTCATTCATCAGCATTTGCTTAGCTTCTTCACTCTCAATTTGCCGACTCTCGCCTGCCGGCTCTATCCCATCTCTGACACTATAATAACCCTGCAATCCTGATCTACCTGCCTCATCTATAAAGCGTACAGTGAAATGACGATTTGCCGATAAGTACCAACCGTTATTATTGTGAACGCTTAGATTCAAATCTTTAAATTTATTATTCGTGGTCTTAAGGCTGTAATAATAGGTATCCTCTGGCTGATTCCTGACATCAATTTTCCAAAAATAAAAGCCATTTTCATCCGTCGAAATTGTTTCCAAAGTTGCGACTGGAATGCTGCGAAAGTGGGTACCGTCACGTATTACCCGAGTTACCGATTTTTCCAGCGGTAGATTGGCAATCGGCTTCCCCGTTTCCGCATCCATCAGTATGCCTGCCAAATACTCGAACTCGATTTCACTGGGTTCAACCGGAGCGAGATTCTGAGCTTTCGCCGAAAAACTTTCCAAATCAGTCCTGAAAAAAGCCAGTAACGCCAGCGTTAGCGGAATGAGGTAAAGAAAGCGAACCAGATAAATGCGGGCCGATTTCAGGCGATTCATCATTACAATCCTCTGTTTGAGCGAGGAAAAATTGAACTGATTGGCCAGCCGGAATTCCGGTACTCCTGCCACTTTCAGGAGTAGAAACTGGTATGCGCGGGCGTCGGTGCCGTTTTGCAGCACTTCACGATCGGCAATGAATTCGAGATTTTGCCGGATGCCGTGGCGAATGAGCCAGGCGAAGGGATTGTACCAGTTGAGGATGAAGAGTAGTTCGGCAAATAGGATATCCAGTGTGTGCCGCTGCCGCACGTGAACCAGTTCGTGGCGCATAATTTCTTCCAGGTCGCTGGCCTGGTGCAAACCCGGGTTATAGAAAATGGCGTTTCCGAAGGAGAAGGGGACGATTTCCTTCTTGGCGTGATAGACTTTCACGCCATCGGCGTCCGATACCAGTTGGGAGCGGGTTTTTATTCTTGCAAAAGAAATAAGGTTAGAAGCTAAGCGTAGAAGCAGGAAGGCAATACCTGAAAGGAATAGAGCGAGCAGCACTTGCGGTAAAGTAAAGGGTAGTTTACTCTGCTGGTCAACGCTT
>NZ_JBGSXF010000240.1:0-3165 GCF_041751555.1 Persicitalea sp.
CATCAGGAGTTTCTGCATGAACTTGTTTATTTTAGTGGGTTAGGAATGCAATTAACGATCGGTTCGGAAGGGGGAGGCCGGTAGCCCCTCTTTATTATAAAGATTCGGGTTCACCGGATTATCGGCCCAGGCGTAGCGGACGTACAGCGGGTTAGATACTTCGTCGCTCTGCACGATTACTTTTCCGTTTTCTATGGCTGCCTTGGCCCAGACAAAGTTTTTATCGCTGCCCGCGATCGCAAACTCACCCAAAGGTTCGCTGTCGATGGCTACTAGTCCGCTACCCGTATTGGTAAAGCTCACCACAATTTTATTTCCCTCCACAGCCGCTGATTGAAACAAGGGTCCCGAATATACCACGTTTTCGCCGTAAGCAGTTTTCAATGCAGCCAAAGCCAGCCGATCGCCCACGGCCTTCTTGTTGTCGGGGTGAATATCGTTCCATTCGCCCAGGTCGATGGCTACCGCCATCGCGGTGTTGGGTGCCGATAAAGCTTTGGATTGCGATTCCCGCAGCACGGCCCAGTTGCTTTCGGAAGGCAGGTAGTTGTAGTCCATGAAGCCGGGCAACTGAACATACAGGAATGGGAGTGAACCCAGATTCCACTGCTTGCGCCAATCTTCAATCAACGCGGTTTGCAGGTCGGCATATTCCCGGGGTCTATCGGCATTGGTTTCGCCCTGATACCAGCAGAATCCCTTGATAGTGTAGTCGGTTAACGGGGCCACCATGGCGTTGTACAAGGCAGTTGGCTGATTCTGAGCGCTAAAACTAGCACCGGTATCCCCTTTTATCGGCCGATAGGCGACGCCTACTTTGTACTGCCAGGTTCCTTTTAAGTCCACCGTATCGGCGTCCGCAAAAAGGAAGTAGGGTTTGTTGGGGACAAAGCCGCCCTTGCCCGCCGAATTAGTGACCCGGATGACAAAGGTGTTCTTACCCGGTTTCAAAACATCCGGCGGCAGCTTGTAGCGACGTTGTGGATACTGATAGGTCGTTTTTCCGACCAGTACTCCATTGATATACAGCTCATCCGCATCGACAATCCTTCCCAGAAAAACTTTGGCGGGCTTGCCCGTCATGGAAGCCGGAATGTCGATTTCCCGGCGGTACCACACCACTCCATTTAGATCCCTGATCCCCTGATCTTCCCAGAAGCCGGGAATGTTGATCGGTCGCCAGCCTTTGGGCGTATAGGAAGCCTCGTACCATTTTGGGGTAGCCACCATACCCAAATCGGCGAGAGGCGCGGGCCTGTCCGTCGAGGCAGATTGCCTTTTAAGATTGTCAATGTGGGTCGTGTCTTTATTCTTCTTCACGGCGACTTGCAGATCAGGGAAGTCTTTCAGGCCCTCTTCGCTGGTCCAGGCTTCGATGGGTGTGCCGCCCACGCTGGCGTTAATGATGCCGACGGGGACCTGATATTTTTCGTGAATTTTCTTGGCAAAAAAATACGCTACCGCCGAAAAAGGCCGCACATCTTCACCCACGGCAGCTTTCCATTCTCCCCGAGGTAGCTCGGTTTGCGGGCTTTGGAGATTCGTCTGATTAGGCACCAGGAATTGCCGAATCTGCGGGTTATTGGCTTCGGCTATTTCTTGGGCGTAGGTCACATCGTGGATATTCATCTGATGGGCCATATTGCTTTGGCCGCTGCAAAACCATACGTCTCCCAGGAGAATGTCCTTCACTGTTAGTTTCGTACTCCCCTCGACCTCCATCGTATACGGACCACCAGAGGGTAGGCGAGGCAACCCAACCTGCCATTTTCCCTGAGCATCCGTTACGGTTTTATAGCGCTTATTTTGGAACCGTACCGTAATTTTTTCGCCCGGTGTAGCCCAGCCCCAGATATTCAATTTCGCGTCGCGTTGTAATACCATACCGTCGCTAATGAGTTTGGGTAAGCGAAGCTGGGCCTGAACCGCCAGGCTCAACAAACACAACAGAAAAAATAGGGATACTTTTTTCATTGGGTTAAGATTCATGCTTGGTCAGGAAAGAAATCAAAATTTCACAACCTGCCAAAAGGCCTCCTTGGGCTGAAAGTTTTGGTCAAACAACAAAGGATAATCCTTGCGGCCCGGAACGGGGAAGCTGTCCAGCCAGCTTGATCTATCCGATACATTCCAGAATGTCACGCCCGTCAAGGTACCTTTATGTTTTCGGAAGGTATCGAAAAGCACCTTATACTGAGCGGATTGCTTTTTTACCATGTCCTCGGTCAGGATGCCGTCATCCGTTGCTTTCTTGGCCCGGCGCTCGTGCTCTTTCGGGTAGACCGACAGGTCCAGTTCTGTAACCTGCACGTCAAGTCCGAGGCTGGCAAACCGTTCGATCGACGCTTCCAATTCCTGGGTGGTAGGTTCGTAAATAGACCAATGGCCTTGCAGACCTACCCCGTGAATGGGTACCTTCTTGTCTTTCAGTTTTTTGACGAGCTGAAATATCTTATCCCGTTTGACTTTGTTCTCCGTGTTGTAGTCATTGTAAAACACCTTAGCCTCCGGATCGACGGCGTGGGCGTATTCAAAGGCTTTCTCGATGTAGTCCTCCCCGATGATCTCGTAGAATTTGGAGGGACGGTAGACGCTCTCTCCCCCATCAGGTACCGCTTCGTTGACCACGTCCCAGGCGTAAATTTTGCCCTTGTATCGGCTCATTACGTCGGTTATGTGTTGTTTGAGTCGGCCTAGCAATACTTCCCGGCTGACCTGATTGCCCGTAGAATCCGTAAAAAACCAGCGGGGCGTCTGGCTGTGCCAGCAGAGCGTATGCCCCCGTACTTTCAGGCCGTTCTTTTGGGCAAAATCGACGATCGCGTCGGCATCCTGCCAATTGTAGCGATTTTCTTCTGGATGAATCGGCCCCATTTTCATGGCGTTTTCGGGCGTGACGCTGCTGAATTGCTGAATGATCAGCTCGGCCTCCGGCCCCGTCAGATTGCGGGGTGCCACGGCCACACCTACTGGAAAGTAATCTTTATAAGCTTCTTTCAGGGTAGGTTGCGCTTGGGGTTCTATGCAGGAGAAAAGCAGGGTTCCTACGAAAAGCGTCAGTCGGAATATCTTTTTCATGATTCAAATTTTGAGTGGTTTTAACTAAGAAGGTACCTGCTACTTAAAGAGTAGCTGCGAAAACTCCATCAGGTCGTGGCGCCAGAC